>CABUAW010000008.1 GCA_902489645.1 uncultured Lachnospiraceae bacterium
GCCGATAATGGCCCCCGGCAAATATCCGAATCCGCCGATAACCCCCGCCGCAAAGCCTTTCAGTCCAATCATATTTGACATGGTTGTGCTGATGTTCAGCAGAGGCGAGACAAGTAAACCAATCAGACAGCAAATCATCATACTGATAGCCACCGTAATCATCATAACGTGTTTGACGTCAATCCCCATAAGCTGTGAAGCATTCCGGTTCTGAGCCACACACCGCATCGCCTTACCCGGTTTTGTCTTATACAAGAACAACTGTAAAGCGCCCACACAAATCGCCGCCACAATGATAATGGCAATATTGGCAATGGAGATAACAACGCCGCCAACCTTTATTGTACCAATCAGGAATCCCGGAACAGAAAATGGGACAGGCCCCCAGAATAAACGGATAAACTCAATAATAATTTTTCCAAGCATAACCGTCGCCATAATCGTATAAATCATCGTCATATTCCGCAGCGGAATAAATATCACTCTGGCGATAACCAGGCCAAGTAAAGCCACCGTAATCAAACTTAATATAATTCCCGGAACAAATCCCATACCCATACCAATAATATAGGTTCCTCCAAAGACATAGGCTCCAAGAGTAATCAGCTTGTCATGACTAAAGTTCAACACGCCGGAAGCATTCCATATCAGCGTATATTCAATACCGACCAGCGCATAGATAAACCCCATGGCGATACCGCTGACAATGAGCTGTATCAAAATCCCAACCATATAACAACCTCCCATTCCACCAAAGCCTTCCTTTTATGAGAATAGCTGCGCTTTTAAGGCGCAGCTATTCAAAAAGGAAGAGGAATTACTATTCTTCAACAAGTACATACTCCAGGAATTCTGCTTTTCCGTCGACCATTTTACAAATTGTTCCACCATGAACCATCTCGCGTATATCATCGGATGTATATGTGGCTAACGGTCCTACCAAACCTTCCGTTTCTGCCAGAGCGTCGCGGATTGCTGCCGGGTCTGTACTTCCGGCCCGTTCAATAGCATCGGCTACAATATAGATGGAACCGTAGTAGGTCGTCGCATATAATTCCGGTTCTTCGCCATAGGCTGCCTCAAAGTTTGCAACAAACTCCTGAACAACTTCGGATGGATTTGATGTGGTAAAGTCTGTGACGCTGTACCAGTTATCCAGCCATTCCGGCTGACAAAGTTCGTTTACCTGCGGCGTGGAAATGGATGTTGAACCAATGACAGGCACATCCAGTCCCAAATCATAGAACTGACGGGCCGCCAAAGCCGTTTCCGCATCGTCTGTCCAGACAATCACACAGTCAACGCCCGCATTGATTAATTTAAGAATCTGGCTTGTCATATCCGTATCGCCCGTATTATGTTCTTCTGTGACATACTCAATTCCATGCTCCGTAAAGTAAGCCTCTGCCACTGTCCGGGCGCCGGTTCCGTAATCATTACTGTTTGTAAATAAGCCAATCTTTGTGCATCCCAGATTTTCGGTTGCATAAACTGCCGCCAATTCGGCCTGGATGGAATCGGAAGCACGAATCCGGAATAACCATTCATTGTCAATTGTCGTTACAAGCTTTGGACTTGTGGCGCCAACAAGCATCGGATATCCGGCTTCGGAAACAATGCTTTCAACAGCTAATGCCAGCCCTGATAAGTTCGGACCTACCTGAGCCACAACCCCCTGGCTTGCAATCAGATTTGTTGCATTGATACCTGTATCCTGTAATCCGCCGTCATCGGCTACGTAAAGTTCCAACTGTTTCCCCAAAACGCCGCCGGCCGCATTGATTTCATCCACAGCCAACTGGGCGCCCTGCTGGGTACGCAGGCCGTTTGTTGGCGCTGAGCCGGTGATTGATGCGGAAACACCGATTAAAATCGTATCCGAATCGTCAGCCGCCGCCGTTGTCTCGCTTCCCGATTCGGCCGTTGTCTCCGCCGCTGCCGTATCCTTTGTTTCCGTTGTCCCCGATGAACTTCCTGAACTGCATCCTGCCAGCAATGATACGGTCAAAGCCGCAGCCATAAACCCTGCCAACCAATTCTTTTTCATATGAATCCTCCTCACATACTAAAAATATCCTTCTCGTTTATTTTCTGATAACTTAATTTATAAAATATCCTTCATATCTGCCAGTAAGGCGTCAATTTTTGCTTTTTCTTCTGGAACCAAATCTCCCAGAGGCATTCTCGGCAGGCCGGCGTCAAAGCCCTGGCATTTCAGCACATATTTGAAAACCTCATGCCAATGCGGGTCATTTGTATTATATGTAATAAAATAGTCTACAAAAGGCTGAATTTTATTCCAGTAAGCTCTGGCCTTATCCACATCTTTTTCAATTGTGCAAATATCAAATAAGGTTCTCGCAAATTTCGGGAAAATCGCCGGCATACCGCTGAGCCAGCCGTCGGCGCCGGCCAGGAAGCCTTCCATCGGCGCATAATCATGGCCATACAGTACTGTGAGCTTATCGCCGCAATAATATTTCAATTCATGGATACGGTTTGCGTCGCCATGGGCCGCCTTAATACCATTAATCAAGCCTTCATCCACCATTGCCTTGATTTCCAGAGGGGTCATCTCATAACCGCAGAATCTCGGATTATTGTACAGAATAATATCGATGTCAATAGCCTCCCGGAGTTTTCTGAAATGATTGACAACGGCTCTCTTGTGCGGCTGTAAATAATATGGCATAATGACAAGCACGCCCTCAGCGCCACATTCCTGAGCGTATTTACTCAGTTCAATCGTCTGTGCCGTAGAATATCTTCCGGTTCCAGGATATACCGGAACTCTGTGGTCTACAAAATCGATGATGCTCTTCATAATCATTTTCTGCTCTTCCATTGACATGGAGATATTGTCGCCCGTGCTTCCCACGCAGGAGATACTGTGCGCTCCCGAATCCAGCACCCACTGAACATATCTCAGTGTTTCTTTCTCATTATAAGATTCATCCGCGTTCCAGAACGTCATAACTGCCGGCATAACGCCCATTCCTTTTGTTTTTCCCATTTCTTTGTCCTCCTTGACATATAGTTCTTTGTTTTTTATTAAAAGCCGCCTTATAGCACTTTTAAATTTAAAATTAAAAATAAAAAATTTTATTTAGATTAAAAAAAATAATTTTTTTATTTTTTTATCGTCTAATTGATTTTTTCATTCAGACGCTCTTCCATCTTATATATATGATTTTCAATCAAAGCCTTCGCCCTGGCGCCGTCCTTATCTTTAACCGCCTGAATCATCTGCATATGCTCCTTGCAGGCCACCGGGTCATGCACCAAAGCGGTTCCCGTAGTGCTGCGGATAACCATGTACCGATTGATTAAAATATGGTATAAATCCGACAGACAGCTATTTCCGGCCAGCTCCACCATCTTCCGGTGAAAACACATATCTTCCATAAAATACTGGTCGTAGCTTCCCGCTTCATAATACTTATGGCACTTTTCTTCAATTCCGCTCAAAATGCGGACAGCCTCCGCGCTTCCGTCCTTACACAATATGGCCAACGCATCTTTTTCAAATAACAATCTGGCCTGACAAACATTCTCAATCTCCTGTCGTGTCGCCACAGGAATTATGTATTTTCCTCCCGATGTAATTTCTACAATCCGCTCATGGGCCATTCTTTTTAACGCCTGAATGACTGGTGTTTTGCTGACCTGATACCGCTCAGACAGCTCGGCCGGGTCTAAACGTTTGCCAGCCGTATACGTCCCGCCAACAAAACCCTGGCATATCGTTTCATAGACCAGTTCATCCAAATTTCTTTTCAGTGACATCTGATTCCCTCCGAAACTATATATTCTATTTCAATAATATACTTTTCATTTCCGGTTGTCCATATTGAATTTAAGTGGTCTGGCGGTTTGGAATTTCGAATTTAAAATTTAAAATTTTTTATTTTCTATGAATTCATAATATCATCTTTCAAATTCCGAATCAATCCACAAATCTTCCAAATTTTTCATATAATTTTTGTAAAATATAACGTAAATTTTCTCTTATTTTATTTATTGCGCCAATTTTCAGACCAAATTCCATAGCTCCCCTTTATTCGTCTGGCCCTTTCCGAAGTTTACTGCTATAATAAGTATAAAATGAGAAACTTGGAGGTAATTATGAAATCTTTAAAAATCACTTTAACTCTTTTCACAAGCGTTCTGCTTGTCCTGCTTTCTGCCTGTGGAAATAAAGAATCTATTTCGCTCGCTCAATTCTGCTGGGAGCAGGCGTCCGATTACACAGTGACCGAAAGCCCGGCAGACCCCACAAATTCCGCAGCCGCTCCGACGTCCGGTTCTGTTACAGTGACCCTGACCGCTCCGGACTATTCTTCATTAATGGCCGGGCTTGCCGAAAATAACCCTTCGGAGGAAATTACCTCCGACACTCTGGCTAAGGCCATAAAGAATGAACCGGACTCGGTCAAAGAATATACATTTACCGCATCATCCTCCGATGAAGATATTATCCGTGAAGCCTTTTTGGACAATATTGCCCATGATTTATCTGTGGAGGCGGTTTCGCTCTGTCTGCCGGACAGTATTTCTGATACAACCGTTACAGATACGTCTCTGGCCGAAGAAAATAATTATGAATATATGTCCCTTGCGGACAAATTAGCGGCAAATGAGGTCTCCGCTTCTTTAATACGTTCAACGGATACGCTGATAAATTCGGGGACTGCTCCGGCGAAGGAGGATTATACAAAGGTCCTCGCAGACCTTATGGTCTCTTACGAAATTAACCGGGAATCGTCCCGGACTTCAACAGGAAAAGAGGCCGTCAGCCAGGCTTATACGGAACTGGATACATTTCTTGCGTTTATCGATGAGCATGCCGACGGAGACTTAAAAACGACCGCATCGGATTTGCGCACACAAATGAAACGGCTTCTGGAGCTTCGGCTCAATGCATACGATGACCCGGAAAACAGCAGCCTGGCATCGGCCGACGAGTACTTCCTTTCTTATGATTTTATTTTCAGTTTGATGGAAACAGAAGAATTTTCAAATGATGCAGAATTTAATTCCTTTGTGTTTTATACCTTATTGGGTATCACCAACGCCAACTATGCCGATACATTCGTGAAATCCGAATCTGACCAGAGAGGGCTGCCGTCCGTATATATCCATCAGCCCGGCAAAGATTTTATAAAGCATGTGCAGGAACTTACGGCCTTCTATGATATCAGCCGGATTCTGCAGTCCCAATGGACGGATATCGCATCGGATGCATTTTATTCGGAATTTTTAATAATATGCCGAACCCACGGCGAGTATTGCTTATACAGTATTTCTACAGAGGACGAAAAGCTGCTCTCCTGGCTTGACGTCCGGGATATGGAAGGCGCCAGGTCATGGTACAGCCAAAAATATGATAAAATTATGGAAATGAAAGCCGAACTGAAAAAGAATCAACCTTCCGATATAGATTACGATAATCTGGTCACGGAAGCCTATTCAAAAACGGTCCAGTCCGGCGGAAGCAGCCTTTCCTTCCGGATTCCTGAAATTAACCTGGACAGTCCTGAGGTTGAAGCCATTAACAACACCATCTATTCGACGATGGTTCCTTATGCAGAAGAAGCAGAAACCAAAGATTCATATGCTCTGACCTGCTCCGAAATTTCTTATACATGGGCGGCCTATGATAATATTTTGTCCCTTGTGATTCAATCCGAAATGTATCCAAACGCCACGCCTAGAACCCTCTATGACATTTATAATATTGACATCACTACGGGTACTCAGTTAAATAAGGAGGAGCTTTTGCAGATTTACGGAATGTCTTCGGATGAATATTTTGAGACGGCCCGAACCGCTTTGGGTTCCTTCTGGTGGGATATCTACGGTGAGTTTGTCCATCAGGGCGCCTTCGACAATATCATTGATTTTGCCCAGGAACAGCTATCCGCAACCATTTCCGACAATAATGTCAACAGCCTGCTGCCATTTATCAATGAAAGCGGCGATTTATGTGTTGCCGGCGACATTTATTCCATGGCCGGGGCAAGCAAATATGCGCACGTCATTAACCTCAACACCTTTGTGCTGTCGCCTTATTATTCGGAAACCGTCTCCGGTTCAAACCAGAGCGCAGCGCCGGAAACGGCCACCCCGGAAACTACAGCGCAGCAAAATGCCATTATTTCCGAAGAAGAGGCCATGGCAATTGCCGAATCCTACTGGGATTTTCATAAAGGCGATATTGCCGAGGAAACCGGATATCTTTTAGACGTACAAATGCAGGCGTCCCCGCCGTCAAGCGACGAATATCTTTTCGCGCTTCGCTGGTGTGTGGACAATACCCACTGGTCCACGATTGATTCGATATACATTAACCCGACAACCGGTGAATGTCGTTCCGCTTATTAATATCAAAAAATGCGGTATCCCAGCCCAATAATATGGCTGGGATACCGCATTTTTATATTCTGTGTTTTTCCGGCAAATACTGGACGGCAATCCGGTTTTCCGGATGAACGTCGCAAAAATACAGTACCAACAGGAAAACCCATTCCAACGGCTTCATTAAAATATAAATGACATCGGCCGCATAGGGTGAATGAATCAGCTTCGCCACAGGAAATCCACAGGCATCGTAAAAATGTCTCAAATGGCGATGGAATCCCGGCGTCCGTTCCTCCAATATCTGCTCAAAGGCATTGGCAATACACAATTGCCGGTTGACAATAACCCGGTGACCGTTCCGCTCTCCCATACGCAGCGGTTTTACAACTTTTTCATGACCTCCGGCCGCCACTGTACACAGATAATGTTCATCATAATAAATATTTTGCGGTCCCACACGCCTTGACAAATTCCAATCACTGGTTTCCGTCCAGGCTTTAATTACCGCATCCGGAGCCTGACCAAAAAGAGCCAGAATCCCAATCATTATTCCAAGGAGCGGCCACATGAGAATAAAGGCCGCAACCGGCCAGTGTTCCGCCTTTTCCAATTTCTGATTCAAAACCTTCAAATAGCCTTTTTCGTAAGTTCGTGTCTCCCTCTGTCCCATTTCATTCCATTCGGCCATTTTATAACGAATGGTTTTCGCCGCCATAAGAATACAATTGAAAGGAAACAGGCATAGAAGTATATATTCGGCGGAAAAGATTTGAATCATCCACAAAATACAGGCCGCCGCCCCAAGATACATTCCGGCAATTCCGCAGACAATGACCAGCGGCGGCATTTTCTCTAATTTTCCAAGGGATAAAACCAAATAACCCAAAACACCGATGACGCCGACGCTTATAACCAAAGGGTAGCCTCCGGTCCAAATCGGCGTATGAACCTGGGCGTTATACAGCACTTCGGACCAGTCCGCCCAGAACTGGATATCAACTAAAATCAACGATAAGCCGCTGTATACAAAGCCCAGAATCAGGGTAATATATTCAAACTGCTTTTCTTTTTTAAGCCACCGCTTTTCCGGCCGCCGCCAAAATAGGGTCACCAGATTTATGAGCGTCAAAACCAACGGATAGACGATAAATGTGCCGACTCCGCCGCCTGTGACAATCAAGGCTATAATAACGCCAGGTCCCTCGTCCATAAAATACTTTATCAGATAGAATATCGCCCATCCCAACGCCAACAGTTCCGATATGAGAATTGAACTGAAAATGGGATATTTTTTTACAAACTTCATATGCTGTCACACACATATATTATTCGTAGAATTTAATGAGTGTCTGTGTTCCCAAATCACCGTATTCGGCTTCCAGCGTCCGATAATTTGCCAGCACCTGCTTTAAGATTTTCAAATCCAGGCCCTGAGCCTCCGCTTCTTCCGCCGCCAAATTCATATCTTTGATGAAATGCTTCATGAAAAAGCCCGGTGCATAGTCGCCGTTCATGATTTTCGTTCCAAAGGCATCCAACTGTTTACTTCCGGCCGCTCCTGTAGCCACCGAATCCAGAAGGGTCTGCAGGTCCAGTCCCTGGGCCTTGGCATAACTCATGGCTTCACAGACACCGGAAAGTGTCCCTGCAATCATAATCTGGTTTGCCATCTTTGTATGCTGTCCGCAGCCCGGACCGCCTTCGTAATTGATATTCGTCCCCATGGCTTCAAATACGGCATGGCAAGCCTCATAGTCTGCCTTATCTCCGCCGACAAGAATCGACAATGTTCCGTTCTTTGCCCCCGTATCACCGCCGGTTACCGGCGCATCCAGGGCATGAAGATTTTTTTCCTTTGCCGCCTCATAGATTCTTTTCGCCAGCTTCGGGCTGGAGGTTGTCATATCAATGACATAAGTGCCCGGCTTCGCGCTGTCAAGAATTCCATTTTCTCCAAAATAAACCTCTTCCACATCGGCCGGATAACCGACAATACTAATCATGGCTTCAACCTCGGCGGCACATTCGCCGACCGAATGATGGAATACAGCGCCTTCGCTGATAACATCCTCAACCTTTGCCTTTGTCCGGGCATAAATATGAAGCTCATAGCCTGCTTTCATCAGATTTCTTGTCATGGATTTCCCCATAATTCCCAGACCAACAAATCCTATTTTTTTCATGATGAATTCTCCTTTTTAATTATTCACAAAACGGCTTAAAAATTCTTTTGTCTGTTCGCTCTTCGGATTTCCGAAAATCTGCTGCGGTCCTCCCTCTTCCACAATAACGCCGCCGGCCATGTAAACGACATGGTTCGATACGTCCCGGGCGAAGGCCATTTCATGGGTAACAATCATCATCGTCAGGCCCTCGTCAGCCAGCTTACGCATAACCGCCAAAACCTCGCCGACCATCTGAGGGTCCAGCGCCGATGTCGGTTCGTCAAATAAAAGAACCTCCGGCTCCATAGCCAAAGCCCTCGCAATGGCTACACGCTGCTTCTGGCCGCCGGAAAGCTGACGCGGTTTTGCATTAATATACGGCGCCATACCAACCTTATCCAGGAAGTACATGGCATTTCTCCGTGCCGTTTCTTTATCCTTCTTTAAAACCTTTTCCTGACCGACCATACAGTTCTGTAAAACAGACATATTATTAAATAAATTAAAGCTCTGGAACACCATACCTACCTTGGCGCGGTAGGCCGCCTCATTCATCCGCTCTTCCATCATATTTTTCCCATGATAAATGATGTCTCCGGCGGTCGGCTCCTCAAGAAAGTTGATACAACGAAGCAGTGTGGATTTTCCCGAACCGGAAGCGCCGATAATACAGGTCACATCGCCCTGTTTTACGGAAAAGTCGATATCCCGGAGTACCACATTTTTTCCAAATGCCTTGCTTAAATGGCGGATTTCCAAAATATTTTCTCCCATAATCACTCTTCCTCCTTACCTTTCTCCGAATAGTTATACATACCGCTTGTATGCGCCAAAGTATCTGTCGTCGCCAAATCAAAGTTATCCGGTCCGTCCAGCTTGCTCTCCCAGAAACGAAGAATCCGCGAACAGGTAAATGTCAGAATGAAATACATCACCATAGCGATGGCAAAGGATTCAAAGTAAAGGTATTTTGCTCCGGCCACGCCCTTTGTCGCATAGAACAATTCAACGGTTCCGATGATGGAAAGTACGCAGGTATCCTTAATGTTAATAATCAGGTTATTGCCAATCTGAGGCATAATATTTCTCAGCGCCTGAGGCATGATGACGTAGAGCATCGTCTGAACATGATTCATACCGATGGCCTTTGCGCCCTCTGTCTGGCCCGGGTCAATGGACAAAATACCGCCGCGGACTGTCTCCGCCATATAAGCCCCCGTATTAATGGATACAATAAAAAATGCGGCAAACCACATGGACATATTAATATTAAATACGGCCGCCGAACCAAAATAGATAAACATGGCCTGAGCCATCATCGGCGTTCCCCGGAAGAACTCGACATAGGCCATCAAAATAAAACGAACAACCTTCAAAATAACGCGCTTAACAATATTATCTTTTTTAGAAACAGGAATGGTCTGTACAATACCAACGGCAAAACCGATGATACATCCGATAAATGTGCCGACCAGGGCAATGACCATGGTCACGCCGGCTCCACGCAGAAAGGACGTGGAATACTCTTCAATCAACATTACGATTCTTCCCCAAAAGGTTTCAGGCATTGATTTTTCCCCCTTCGTATATCACATGCTTATAGAATTAAAGCACGGAAACCATACCGTTTCCGTGCCCATAATTTTCTCCGGTTATTCCTTTATTCGGAAAGCGGCTGAACAGAAATTGCTTCCTCCATCATGGAATCGAAATCCTCTGTTGTCAGGTCTTTCAGAGCTTCATTGAGCTGAGCTGTTAAAGGACTGTCTTTCTTTACAGAAATACCAATGTTAATTTCTTCTTCAGAAACTTCATAATCATCTTCTGTGCCATTGAAATCCAACAGTTTGAAATCCGGATAAGCAACAAGCGCTGCCATACCTGTCGGCATATCAGTAACAACAACGTCACATTTTCCTGCTTCAAGGGCTACAAGCATCGCCGGAGCAGATTCCTGAGCCGGTAACTGGTTCACATTCGGTATCTGCGGAATACAGGTATCATACCAAACCGTATTCAACTGAGAGGTACATACGGCGCCGTCCAAATCCGAAACGCCCTGAGCATCTGCATATGCTCCATCAGCCTTTACCAGCGTGATAATAGATGCATAATAATAAGGTGTTGTAAAGTCTACCATCTCCAGACGGTCGGATGTAATAGACTGGCCTGCGATAACGCAGTCAACCGTTCCGGACTGTACGGCCGGTACAAGAGAATCCCAGTCAAGCTTTACGATTTCCAGTTCAAGTCCAAGTTTTTCAGCCACATATTTTGCCATCATAACGTCATAACCGTAAGCATAGTCGGAACTTCCGGAAATCGGAACAGCCCCGTTTGCATCGGTCGGCTGTGTCCAGTTATATGGCGCGTAACCGCACTCCATGGCAACCTTTAACACGCCGTCCTCCACGGTTTTCACTTCTGCCGCTGCATCGCCTGCAGCGCTTTCTGCGCCGGTTTCTGCTGTTGTTTCAGCCTTTGTCTCGGCCGTTTTGGAACCGCATCCCGTAAGGATACCACATACCATAACGCCCGCCATCATCATTGCGAAAGCCTTCTTCAAATAACCTTTCATTTTCTCCATCCCTTTTCATTTTTCTCATAGTAAAAAAATAATCGCAAAGGCAGCATCTGCGCACCTTTGCGACCTCTTAAAACCACTTCAATTATAAATGTTATCACCCTTAAAGTCAATATATATTTTAATACATCATCCCGGTTAATAAAATACTGATGACCACGCCGGTCACCGCCGCCGTCATAGCCCCGGCCAGCGTCCACCGGGTTTTTGTAATTTTCTGAGACATATAATAAACCGACATGGTATAGATACAGCTTTCGGTACAGCTTAAAACCAGGGCCGAAAGCCAGCCGTTCCGGGAATCCACCCCGTATTCGGTAAAAATATCCAGCATCAGCCCCATCGCCGCCGTTGAGGAAAACAGCTTAATAAAAATCAAGGACAGCACCTCCGGCGCCATCGCCAGTTTCGAGAGAACCGGCGCCAGTATCTGCCCGATATGGTCGAAAACTCTGGCGGCCCTGAGAACACCTACCGCCGTCAGCAGACCAATCAGCGTCGGAAGTATGCCCCATACGATTTTCAGCCCGTCCTTCACGCCTTCCAGAAAGATATCAAAAATATCCAGTTTCATAGACAGGCCAAGGACAACGACATATAAGATAATCACCGGAATAATACAATTTGATAAAAATAAAATCAAATTCATGGGCGCCTCCCCATGATTTTTACAAAGATAATCCCTGCCACCGTGGAGGCCGCCGTTGCCAGAATCCCCGGCAGTACGATGGCCGTCGGTACTGCGGCGCCAAACTGGCTGCGATAAGCTATGACAGTCATTGGAATAAGCTGCAGCGAGGATACATTAATAATCAAAAAAGTACACATTTCCCGGCTGGCCGTCCCAGGTGCCGCCGCCGGGCGGCCTTTTGCCCGCCGTTCATCCTCTAACTGTTCCAGAGCCTCCATCGCCGAAAGTCCGGCCGGTGTGGCCGCCCATCCGAGGCCAAGCACATTGGCCGCAAAATTCAGCGATATGTAGGTTTCCGCAGGATGCCCCTTCGGAATATGCGGAAAAAGGAAATGAATCAGCCCTTCCATTTTCCCGGTGAGAATATCCAGCAGGCCTTCCGCCTCTGCCAGACGCATGATACCGCTCCACATGGCCACAACGCCCGCCATACCGATGGCATGATTGACTCCGCTTTTCGCAGACTCGACCAATGCCGTGGATACCTCGGCCGATTTCCCGGTAATCAAACCTATCGTAATACCAATAATCAGCATCCAACCCCATATTTTATTCAAATATTCTCACCCTTGAATATAATTAATTTCATATATATGTAAATAACTTGAAAAATATTCCAAAAAATTTTATTGACAAATCCGTGTGCCGCTGATATGATTGGGATAAATGAAGAATAAAAAGGTCAACGGTGACTGTCAGACACACAGGGTGTTTTGGCAGTTTTTTTATTTTTATGGAAATCCGTGCTTCGCGAAAGGAAGTTGTTTTTAATGAAAAGTACAGGTATTGTAAGAAAATTAGATGAGCTGGGCCGTATTACCCTGCCGATTGAGCTTCGGCGCAATCTGAATATCGAAGAACGGGACCCTCTGGAAATTTTTGTAGATGATGAACGAATTATCCTGAAAAAGTACGAACCGTGTGATATTTTCACGGGAGATATGAATGACTTGATTGACTACCATGATAAGAAGGTTTCAAAACGTTCAATTATTGAAATGGCCAAAATGGCTGGGCTTACTATCCAAGAGTAAGCCCACATTACATAGCCTGAGCGGTACTCCGTATCGTCATCAGGCCCATTTTGTCGGTGACGTAAAGGGCTCCCCCGGTCCTTTCGTCGCCATCCCCCCTAATGCAGCAAATATTGATAGACCTCCCGTTTGGTCATGCCGCGGTCTGAAGCAACGGATTTCATTGCTTCTTTTTTTGTCTGTCCTTTGGAAAGATAAATTTCCATATGTTCCTCAATGGACATGGTTTCCCAGGCGGCCTGCCGCTCCTTTTCCAATGTTTTCACATCTATCCCTTCAAGAACAAGGACATACTCGCCTCTGGCCTCATTTGCCGCATACCATGCCACGGCCTCGTCCAGAGTTGTCAGCCAGGTCTTTTCATGTCGTTTCGTCAATTCCTTGCATATTGTCAGCCGACGGTTCCCCGCCGCCTCTCTGAGTACCTTCAATGTTTTCAGCAGCCGGTGCGGCGCCTCATAAAAAACTGTCGTCCGGGTTTCTTGCTGCAGCCGTTCAAGAACGGTTTCCCTCTCTTTTTTATCCATCGGAAGAAAGCCTTCGAAACAAAACCGCCGGGTAGACCGGCCGGACATCGTAAGCGCCGTAATACAGGCCGCCGGACCCGGCAGCGACGTCACTTCAATCCCCGCCTCATGGCAAAATTTTACCAGTTCCTCCCCCGGGTCAGAAATCCCCGGTGTTCCCGCGTCCGTCACCAGCGCAATATTTTTCCCGGCCCTTAATTCTTCGACGAGGACCCTGGCCTTGTCAATTTTATTGAATTCGTGATAACTGGTCATTGGCGTTTTTATATCAAAATGATTCAGCAGCTTTATCGTATGCCGGGTATCCTCCGCCGCAATGACATCTACGCTGCGAAGCGTTTCCAATACCCGGAAAGTGATGTCCTCCAGATTACCGATGGGTGTGGCGCATAAATATAATTTTCCTGCCATGACATTTCCTCCTAATATCCGTAAATATCATATATGACGTTGTGATAAACACCGGGTTCTTTATAAACAATCAACGGTTCCTCCACTTTAATCATGGATTTTGCCCCCCGGACAGCCTCTATCATAACCATATTCGGTTCTTTATCCACAAACGGATACACCAGTTTCATTCGTTTTGGTTCCAGCTTATAAGCCGTCAGCGTCTGAAAAATCTCCACAAGACGAAAGGGACGGTGAATTAAATAAAACCGTCCGCCGGGACGGAGCAGCCGGCTTGTCTCCCGAACCAAATCTTCCAGCGTACACAATATTTCATGCCGTGCAATGGCTTTCGGAGCCTCCGGGTTTTTAATACCGTGGGCGTTTGTCATATACGGCGGATTCGACGTGATTACATCAAAGGATGCCAGCGGAAACAGAGCCGAGGCCTCTTTAATATCTCCTGTCACAATATCCACCCGGTCTTCCAGATGATTGTACGCCACGCTGCGCCGGGCCATATCCGCACTTTCTTCCTGAATTTCCAGACCGGTAAAATGCTTTCCTTCGGTTTTAGCTTCTAAGAGAATCGGAATAATCCCGGTTCCCGTCCCCATATCCAGGGCCGTTTCGCCTTTTTTCACCTGAGCAAAGCCGGATAAAAGCACCGCGTCCATCCCAAAGCAAAATTTGTTCGGATTTTGTATAATCTTATAGCCATTACGTTCCAAATCATCCAAACGCTCATCCTGTTTTAATTCTATCATTTTACAACTCCACAATCCATACGTTCTGTTTCCGAAAAAGGACACCCCATATTGATGGGATGTCCCGTTCATCCAGTTTTTGAAACTCTGTCTCTTCGGTCTTTAAAACAGCCTACAACGCCGAGCCGCCGTCCCGTTTCTCCATCGCTTCCAGTTGTTTGAGTTCCGCATCATTGATATTCAGCCGCTCCTTTTTGCGCTTTGGCTTAAATTTCAACTGGGAAACCGGATATTCCTTGATTTCCTTCTCATCGTTATCCAGCGTGACCACAATCTTGACAAGCTGACGCAGCACATTCACTCCGGACACCTCGCCGCGGAAGCCGTCCACCGTCGTCACCCTGTCCCCGATGGCCGGAAGCTTACTGTTCAAATACTCATAGGTTTCTTCTTCATTTTTCAGGCAGCACATCAAACGTCCGCACACCCCGGAAATTTTTGTCGGATTTAAAGATAAATTCTGTTCCTTAGCCATCTTGATAGAAACCGGAGCAAATTCCGACAAATGAGAATGGCAGCACAATGTCCGTCCGCAGATGCCGATACCTCCAAGAATCTTTGTCTCGTCCCGGACACCAATCTGACGCAGCTCGATGCGCGTTTTAAACACCGATGCCAAATCCTTTACAAGTTCACGGAAATCAATACGTCCGTCTGCCGTAAAATAAAAAAGTACCTTATTATTATCAAACGTATATTCCGCATCAATCAGTTTCATTTCCAACTTATGCTTGGCAATTTTTTCCAGGCAAATATTAAAGGCCGATTTCTCTTTCTCTTTATTTTTCATCTCTATCTCGTCGTCCTCCGGTGTCGCTACGCGAATGACCGGTTTCAGCGGTTGGATGACCTTATCATCCTCCACTTCCTTCGGACCTGTCAGCACCAGCCCATATTCAATGCCCCGGGCCGTTTCTACAATGACATGCTGACCGACTTCTATATCAAAATCAAGCGGGTCGAAATAGTAAATCTTTCCGGCCTGACGAAATCTCACGCCAATCACTTTTATCATTCTAACTTACATTCCTTTCTAGGCACAAAGCTTCACATTAATTTTCCTTCATAACAAGCAGCATCATTTCCATAGCCACTTCAAAATTCACATTGGCCGCCAGGCGGGCCTTCGCCTTTTCCAGAGACTGGATAATATCATTCAGTCCTTCATAGGAAGAACGCTTCGCCTGCTCCATCAGGAATCTGTATTCATCTTTATATACAATGGCATTGGCATCCTTCGTCACCTTCAAAATAAGAACGTCCCGATACCACACCATCATCATATCAATAATATCGTTTATGTCTGTTTTATAGGCGCTGAGCCGTTTTACAACCTCAATGACCTCATAAACATCCATCTCGTGAATATTTTTAACGATATTTAATACATGGTACTGGAGGTCATTAAAGTCCTCCGAGGAAGCCATCGCAATGGCCTTCCCCACAACCCCCTGAGAAAATGCGGCGCATATCCGGGCTTTATAGTCCGGCACGCCATACGCCTTCTCAAGAAATTCTACGATTTTATAATTATCCACCGGTTTTAAATGAAATGCGATACACCTTGACAAAATCGTCGGCAGCATCGCTTCCAGATTGTTCGTCAGCAGCATGATAATCCCATATTCCGGCGGCTCTTCAATCGTTTTAAGAAGCGCATTCTGGGCCTGCTCATTCATCTTCTCCGCTTCGTCCACAATATAGATTTTATACTTACTGCTGTAAGGTTTAATGGCTATATCCGCATTAATCTGGGTCCGCACATCATCCACGCTGATAGTGGCCGGTTTATCATGGGTAAGCCACTTCACATCCGGCTGATTCCCCGTATCCATCTGATGGCAGGAGCGACACATACCGCAGGCGTCGCCATACCCGGCCTCGCACTCCAATGCTTTTGCAAAAGTTTTTGCCAACAGATTTTTTCCGCTGCCATTCGGGCCTTCAAAAATATAGGCATGGGAAATTTTTTTGTTTTTTAAAGCTGTTGACATATGTTGTATAATCTGCTCATGACCAATCACATTTTTAAAACCTGACATTCTGTGTCACCTCCCGTTTTATCCAAGTATATCACACTTTTTCGTGATTTACGAGCCTATACTCTTTCGGAAATTCAAAATATCTTTACGAATTTCTTCCAGACACGCTTCCATGTCCACATTCTCATAAATCCGGCAAATTTCACATGCCCTCCGTCTTTCTTCGGAAAAATCCGCCATGTCCGCCAGGAAACGGCGGCACATTTCCGCATATCCGGGCTTTTCCTGCTGCCGTTCCCGTTCCAGCGCCCGTGACAGGCGAAGTCCGTCCTCCACATGGACATAAATCGGAACTACATGTTCTTTTCCGAAAAATTCCCGGATTTTCTCATACGATTCCAGCGTCCCGATAATTACCGAGTCCTGTGTCCCGGAAAAATCAATCTGTCCGTCGTCGACCATAAAATAGCTCCACAGGCCATGCACCGTATGATATTCCCGACATTCAATCACCCGGCCGCTATCCCTGAGAGCATCGAGCGTCTGCGGTGAAACAAAGTGATATTCCACCCCTTCCCGCTCGCCTTCCCGCATCGGGCGGGTCGTGTAGGAAACAACGGTCTTTAAATTAAGCGCTTTATCCTGAACCAGACGTTTAAAAATCGTATCCTTTCCTGATGCACTTTTACCCATGATGCAAAATAACTTTGACATTGCCGCTCTCCTTTGAGTAACCGCCATGGACCTCAAGTCCCCGGTTTAAATAATTTTGAACCCGTTCAATATGTTTCATCTGTATCACTTCTCCCGGAACAAGTATCGGGATTCCCGGAGGATACAGATAGAGATAATCGCCCATCACCCGGCCGGACGCCTCAGCCAGTGCCGCTTCTTCCGTTGGCTGCTCCACGGCCGCATCTATTTCCATCCGGCGTTCCGGCTCCGGTAAAATCTCCCACACTTCTCTGACCGGCGCTTGCGAAAGCCCGGCATCCATCATTTCCAAAGCCTCTGCGAGCCTCTGCAAGCCGTCGAAACTGTCGCCCACCGTCGTCATTGCCAAAACATAGCTGGCCGATGCCATTTCCATCTGTAAACCAAAGTCCTTACGGAGCCGGTCATAAAGCCTCCGGCCGTCGAAATCGGCCATATCCGTACAGACAACCAGCTTACCCCAGTCAAATGCTTCCTCAGGCGTATACAGATACAGATGTTTCATATTTTCCAGATGTTTCCGAAATCTTTGAACCTGCTGCTTATAGCGGTCAAACCGCTCGCTTCCCTCCTGCTCCAGCCATGTCATACATTGGCTGATGGAAGCCATAAGTATATAAGATGGGCTGGACGTCTGGTACGTGGCAAGCATTTTCCGAATCCGCGCCCGATTCACCAACGGCCCGTTCATATGAATCAGAGCTGTCTGAGTCAGCGCAGGCATGGTTTTATGAAGACTTTGAATAACCACATCCGCTCCGCAGGATACGGCGTCCGGCAGACCTATCCAGCGCAAATGGGCCCCATGGGCCTCATCCACAATACAGGGAATCCCCCGCAGATGGGCCGCCTCACAAATCCCCCGCACGTCCGACAAAAGCCCTTCATAGGTCGGTGATGTAAAGATGACCGCCCTTATATCCGAATATTTTTCAAGTACATTTTCCACCTGTTTCCGGGTGAGCCCCCGGTAAATCCCGGGCCCGCCTTTTAAGGCTCGGCTTCCGGCTTCCGGACGGCCGGTAAGTTCCGGCCACACATATACGGGCCGCAGGCCATTTAACTCTAATGCATGATAGACACTTGTATGACAATTTCTTGCGACAAGCACCCGGTCGCCGCGCCGGACCGTCCCGCCGATGGCCGACAGAATACCGCCCGTACTTCCATTAACCATAAAATGGGTTTCCTCCGAATGGTAGAGGGCGGCCGCCCGCTCCTGTTCTCTTTTCAGCAAACCGTCGGCCTCATGCAGATTATCAAAGCCGTCGATTTCCGTCAAATCAAACCGATACGGATTCTCCATAAACATCATCTGCCGCTTGTGCCCTGGCATATGAAAAGGATAGGCCCGGCTGTCACTGTATTCAATAAGCCTGTCGTACAGATTCTCAGAATTCATCATGGTTCTTTTTTAAAATACTCCGCGCCACGGCCAGTCCATTGGCCGAGGCCTGCTGTAAGCCCCGTGTCACGGACGCTCCGTCGCCCATCGCCCGAAGGCCCTGAATATTTGTCTCAAAATCGTCATTAACCAGAACTTTATTGGAATAGAATTTAACTTCCACACCGTAAAGCAAGGTCTCATCACTGGCAATCCCCGGTGTCACTTTGTCCAGTGCTTCAATCATCTCGGCAATATCCACCATAATCCGGTGCGGGAATACCAGGGATAAATCTCCCGGAACCGCATCCTTTAAGGTTGCCGTAATATTATTCCGAACCATACGCTCATCGGTTGTCCGGCGGCCCCGTTTGAAATCGCCGTATCTCTGAACAAGAATCTTGCCGTCGCAGAGCATGTTTCCCAGACGGGCAATGTATTTGCCATATTCAATCGGTGACTTAAAAGGTGACGTAAAGTTTTTGGATACAAGAATGGCAAAGTTGGTATTCTTTGTTTTCAAATCCTGTGATTTGTAAGCATGTCCGTTGACAACCGCCAGCCCCTCATCATAATATTCCGTTGCCACTTCACCGGACGGATTGGTGCAGAATACCCGCACTTTATCATCAAAGGTCGGCGTGTAATAAACAAGCTTCGCCTCATAAAGCTTTTCATTCAGTTCCTTCATAACCTCGTCCCTGACTTCTACCCGGACCCCCACGTCCACCGTACCAACCTTTGTATCAATTCCATGATTCTGACATATATGAGAAAACCATTCGGAGCCTTCCCGTCCCACGCCGGCAACAATTTCATCCGCATAGAAGGTGTCCCCTTTATCCGTAACCACGCCCCGGGCCGCGCCGTCTTCGATAAGAATATCCTCAACCATTGTCATAAACCGGATTTCCACACCGGAATCAAGCAAATGCTTCTGAAGCCGGGTATAAATCTTATACCCTTCCTCTGTTCCGAGATGTCGAATCGGACATTCAATCAATTTCAGATTTGCCCGGATAGCCTTTGTCCGAATACGCTCAATAGCCGCATAATCTTCCAGGCCGTAAACCCTTTCATCGGCGCCGAATTCCAGATAGATTTTATCGGCTTCACTTAACAGCTCAATCGTCCGGTCATATCCGAGAATCTCCGGCAGATTTCCCCCCACATCCGGAGACAGGGATAATTTGCCGTCGGAGAAGGCTCCGGCTCCGGCAAATCCGGTCGTAATGGAACACGGCTTACAGCCGACACATTTCTTCGTCGTCCGCTTTGGACAATTTCTGTTTTCAATGGCCCGGCCTTTCTCAATCATTAAAATTTTCATATTCGGGTTACTGCGAATCAGCTCATATGCACAAAAAATACCGGATGGCCCGGCCCCAATAATAATTACATCATATTTCACCATTTATCACTCCTTGCTGGTCGCATTTAATCATTGTCATCATAACACATTCATCAGACTTTGGCAACGAAGACCGCCTGTTCTTGTTTTCTTCCGATGAATATGTTATGATAGTCTGAATGTGATTATACAATTTTTTATGGGGGATTATAGAGTGAATCAAAATACATCAAATAAACTGGGTACAGAAAAAATCAGCCGGCTGCTTTTCCAGCTTGCCTTACCATCTATTACCGCCCAAATCATTAATATGCTTTATAATATTGTGGACCGGATTTATATTGGTCACATCGCTGAAATCGGCACTTTGGCCCTGACCGGCGTCGGTGTCTGCTTTCCTATTATTACTTTAATTTCTGCTTTCAGTTGTCTTATCGGTATGGGCGGTGCGCCTCAGGCCTCCATACGAATGGGCGAACAGAATATGAGGGCAGCCGAAAAGATTCTTGGCAACTGCTTTGCCGCCCTTATTTTTCTCGCAGTCGCTCTGACCGCATTCTTTCTTGCCGGCGGCCGTGCGCTGCTCCAGCTCTTTGGCGCCAGCGGCGATACCCTTCCTTATGCCATGGAATATATGAATATCTACGTCATCGGTACAATTTTTGTTATGATTTCCCTCGGATTGAACAGTTTCATATCCGCCCAGGGCTTTGCTAAAATCAGTATGTTTACCGTTGTTATCGGCGCCGTTATCAATATTATTCTGGACCCTGTTCTTATCTTCGGTTTACATTTGGGGGTTCGCGGCGCGGCGCTGGCGACTATTATTTCACAGTGTATTTCTGCCGTCTGGGTTTTGAAATTTCTGACCGGCCCGAAAACCACATTGAAAATCCGAATTTCCAATATGAAAATTTCCGGTCACATTCTCGTGCCGGTTCTTGCCCTCGGCCTGTCGCCGTTTATCATGCAGAGTACGGAGAGCCTGTTAAGCATCTGTTTTAATACCTCCCTGCAAAAATACGGCGGTGATTTAGCCGTTGGCTCCATGACCATATTGACCAGCATTATGCAGATTTTATCCTTGCCTTTATCCGGGCTGACCCAGGGCGCCCAGCCAATCGTCAGCTATAACTTCGGCGCTGGAAACAAAGACCGGGTAAAACTGGCCTTCCGCCTGCTCTTTATTTCCAGTATTACCTTTTCTACCCTGTATTGGCTTTTAAATATGGTCGCTCCCGGCCTTCTCGTCGGCATTTTCGCCAGCGACAGGGAATTAAAAGCTATGGCCTCCCGGGCCCTGCGGATTTATTTGGCTACCGGTTTTATGATGGGTATTCAATTGGCCTGCCAGCAGACCTTCGTCGCCATCGGACAGGCAAAGATTTCCCTCTTTCTGGCTTTACTGCGCAAAATTATCCTGCTCATTCCGCTGATTTATATTTTGCCGAACTTCTTTGCGGATAAGGTATTCGCTGTTTTTCTGGCCGAACCTATCTCCGACTTTATTGCGGCCTCAACCACTTTCACTTTGTTCCGGCGACGTTTTAACAAAGTGCTGAATGAACGTGAGACCCAACTCAACACCGCTAAAGAAAACCGCCGCCGAACACAATAAACTCAGATGCTTTAAATTTCTCGTCATATTCCTATTCTTTTATTTCTTTTTTCACCGTGAAAACTATCTGCTGTCTTGAAAACTTCAGCCACAAAAGAAATTTTACATAAAAAGCCCCTCCGTTATTTCTAAAAAGAGTCCTTCAAGCCTTCTAAAAGGGTCCCCAAAAAATTTATCTTCAGTCTGGCAAATATAAACCAGCTTCTCATCAAATGCAATTACATTTAAACTCTGATACTGGTAAACATTCTGAGGCAGATTCCGACAAACAAATTCATTCGCCTGGTCATTCATCCGTGGAATCCCTATACATTGAATAAGCTGAACAACATAATAACCCCGTATGCGCCATTTCCCTTCCCTTTCTTCGGTTTCCTTCCAGAATATATCCGTTGCTTCTTTCAACAAATCTTCGTCAAACTCATCCATCCAGACCGTTTGAAGCACAGTGACCTGCCTATCTGCATTTTGAAAAGCTATCTGCATTTTTAGATGATTATCCGAGTTTATCTGCTTCACATCCCGAAATTTTTTCTGTTTGGCTGACTGGAATAAATGTTTTTCAAAATTTTCAAAACCATCGATATTCAACTGCTTTATCACGGGTTTTACGTTTGGATTTCTTGGATATAAGTCGACCTTGGACATAAAATACATCATCAAAACCAACAAGATAAAATTCGAAACTACCAAAAGACCATATGAAAATGCGTTCCCCACTTTCATGGTCACATACAAGCTTGCAAGAATCCAAAATAAGTAAAACAATATGTATGCTTTCACCAAGATGACTTTCGTTTTCGTTTTCACACTCCACACCCTCTTTTAAATTCTACTTACTAATGCCGCATAGTTATACAAAATGCGCCGTGAAACTCTTTATTCCAACATTTGTCTTTTACGCAATTCATAAACAGCATATCTTCCCAGATTGAGCGCTGTTACCGTTATCGCTTGAATTACAGATTGGCCCCACATTTTCATAGCGTATTTACCAAAAAATGCCGACATTAATTTTGTTGGCTGAAACCAGCCTCTATTTGTCGGAAATACTTTGGCTCCAATCTCTCCTCCTACGTAAGTCGTTGTACCATTATATATTGTATCCGCCACAACATTTTTGGCCGACTTTGACAAGTTTTCTACTGTAATTTCATTTCCCTCTATGTATGAACAAATTTCATTGGCCATCGATTCTGCGGCTGCGCTGGCATAACTGGCAATTACATTCGCATACTTTCCTATACTCTTTCTTACAAATGGCAAAGTGGTTATCGCCCCATATACTGCACCACCGACAAATGCCCCTAAAACGCCATCATATAAATCATTGCCTGTTACTGCATTATAAACTACTTTAGATATGATTCCTATAGAACCTCCTACAAGGGCTCCGGCCACAGGGAACCACAGTTTCCCTCCAATATCAATTCTGCAAACGGGGTTATTATCACAATACGCATACAGGTTCTTATCTGTCAATGTCATAGGTGACATGCCAACAAGACCGATATCATCCGGATTAA
The DNA here is from genome assembly GCA_902489645.1 of uncultured Lachnospiraceae bacterium. Classification (GTDB taxonomy): domain Bacteria; phylum Bacillota; class Clostridia; order Lachnospirales; family Lachnospiraceae; genus Frisingicoccus. The sequence goes on from CABUAW010000008.1 coordinate 23,094, forward strand.
TAAACCGGCACAACTCTGAACTATAATAACGACTGGACACATAATAGAGTTTCGTCTCATTATCGTAGTAATATCCACGATAACGGATTGGATTATCCTGTCCAAGAGTTGAAGCCATACTGCCATGAATATAGCGAATATTTCCCCAAATATCATAGATATATTCAACAACCCATGTTCCGGCTGCATTGATTAAACCAATGATATCTCCCTGGAGATTCTTCACATAATAATACTCAACATTATTATACAGGATAGCAACCGGATTTCCAATACTATCGTAAGAAAACTTCATATCAAGCCCTGAAGCTTTCTCACACATCAAAAGTTCCCCGCCATAAAAGTAAGTATGTTTTACACCACCGACAGTCTTTGATATTCTCTGTCCTTTATGATTATATGTATAGGCTGCTTTCGTACCATCAGCTTTTGTCACCCCACTCAGTCGACGACCCTTTGTCCACGTGAAGGTCGTACCATCATAAGATAAAAGATTACCTACACCATCATAGGTCAAAGTCTTTCCATTGCGAGTCTTCATCTGGTCTTTCCATGCCGTATCATAAGTAAAAGTCCGCTGGCTCAGTACTTCTGTTGCCGGTGTGGCTGCCATTGTATACGCATAGACCTTTTCTTCCATCATATTACCCCCGGCATCATAAGTATAGACCGTCGTATATCCGGTATCATCATCATTTACTCTTATGAGCTGGCCAATGGCGTCATACTCAAATGTCTGCGTCGTCCATGCGGTTCCTATCTGTCGGATATTTCCATCATCATTGTAGAGATAGGAAATAGAACGCCCATTATTGCTCATGCTCTGAATCATAGCTGAACTGGAACCGTTGACCCCGTCACGATATCCATAGGTAACCGTAAACTGATTATCTGTATTAAACCGTTTTGTTAACAACCGTCCCAAAGCATCGTATTCCGATATCAAGGTCTTTCCTCCCATGGTTGTCGTCTTTGTCTCATTATAGTCCGCATCATACTCATAAGACATTTGCTTCGATGCCTGGTCATAAGTCGTACGCACAGCTTTCAGTGTATCATTCTCATCATATTCATACTGAATAGATGCTCCTGTCGAACTCTCCACACGCGCCACCTGGTTGGAAATACTGTAAAAATACTGCTCCTTTTCATTATTCACTTTATCCGCCACACTCGCCAAGTTGCCGTCATGGTCATACAAATACTCATATTCTGTCACTGCGGTTCCATCGCTTTTGACAGATTTTTCCCGGATGACACGGTCATACTTATCATATTCATAACTTACCCCTGTGTTATTTCCTAAAACAGATTTCTCAAGCTGTGTCCCATTCATCTTAAATGTATTTGTAACCAATGTACGGTTTCCGGCTTTAGCCTGTGCCAGATTTCCAAAGGTATCATAACTAAATGTATAATTCATTCCATTATGGCCGATAGTTTTCAGTTGGTCATTTTCATAGGTATAATTATTGGTAATTGTCGTATCCTTTCCATTCACTTTATTTATCCGGCTTACGGAAATCAATCGTCCCATCAAATCATAGGCATAGCTGGTCTTTTTGCCATTGGCGTCAGTCATTGATTTCAGATTACCGCTGGCTGTGTCATACTCACAAGCGACAGTTTTTCCAAAACAATCTGTATTTTTCAACAGATAATTACCGTCATTTGTATATGACATACCGGACTGAATATACTGGTTTTCATTATCAGGATTTACGATACGCACCGAAGTTACATTACCATGACTGTCATAGGTAAACTTATACTTTTTATTTGTCGCCGTTGTGGCCTCAGTGATATTATGTTTACTATCATAAACATATTTAAAGTTCGCTCCCTTCGGTGTTGTAATCTTTGTAATGTTGTTTTTTTCATCATAAGCGAAAGTCGTTTTCTTATTTCGGGCATCTGTACAGGAAATTACATTTCCCTTATCATCATAAGTAAAGCTTGGCCAATATTCGTCTTTATACACAGAAAGTCCGTCAAAGTATACTTTATTAGCATTATTTTTAAGCAAATAGCTTGCTTTGATAGATGTGTAATCCTTCTTCGCAATAACAACCTTGTTCACATACTGCCACTGATTGGAATCACTGGCAAAGTTCCCTATAAATGCTTCTTTTTTTCCATCCGTATAGGTAAATTCCAATTCCACCCCAAAGTCCCGGGTATCATTTTTTGGAAGCGGATTACCACAGCCCCATCCACTGATAACATAAGAATCATTTGCCTTACCAGATACAGGAATTGTCTGGCTCAGACGTTTTTCTGCCGTTGGATTTCCAATCATCCTCATAACTTTTGAATTCAAAGTACCGGTATTCTGAGGAATCTTCTCAGTATTCACCGGGCCATTACCATTGCCACTGGAAGTTGTCTCCGTAATATATTCTGCCGCCACATATCCAACATATTCCGTACCATTAATAAGTACAGAAATCTGAAACCACTGCATACCGCTGCCAGATGCATTGGCTAAAATCGTGACGCCTGTACCATAAGTCAACTGGGCAATCGCTGTATATCCGGTTCCAGGACCTGTACGCATATTTAAAGCGTCTGCATTTACCGTACCTGTACGAACATCCGCCGACAGTAAAGTAATATATTCGGCTGCTACATAACCGGTATAGGTTGCTCCATTTAAGGCAAAACGAATATGATACCAGGACATTCCACTGCCCGTTGTTGTTTCCAGAATTGTAACCATCTGACCATTGCTAATCTGTGTTACAACAGAATAATTTGTCCCTGGCCCGGAACGAACATTAAGAACATCCGCATTTACTGTGCCGCTCAGAATATTGTTCTGCTCACCCTCAGAAAAATCCTCTGAGATTTCTGAAATATTAAGCAACTTGTCCCTGTCTTCAAGCGTGCCGGAACGAGTGAATTTATACAAATCATATGTAAAATCATTGTTCTCTATCAAATTTCGTCGGTTTCCAACCTGCCCCTCTTCTACCTGGAGACAATCAACATAGCTGGTACCCCGGAAATGGAGCTGAAGCACATAAAAAATAACATCCGCAGAAGCAGCATTCGCTGGTAACGTGAAAGTCACATCCAATAATATCCACTCACCATAAGTATTTCGTATTCTTCGAGATTCACATCCTTGGTAATTGCCAGTGCTATCCTTATATTCAACTCTCAGATATGTCCCCGCAGATGGGCCATAGGCCACTTCATTCACTGTACGCACATAGGCGGAAAATGTATACGTTTTTCCTTTAATCAATGGGATATACTGTCCATATCTTCCATAAGAAGTTGTATTGGTGGATTCCAGCTTTAATGAAGATTTTCCATGCTTAGTGTACGCTGTATTCGTATTCAATGTCGCCGAAGAACCATCCAGTGCATAGGCCGTCCACATAGAGGCATCAAACACATTCGGATTTTTAAGCAACTGCGGCACTGTATACTGCAATTTGGACACTTTTGATAACTTATTAATTGACGCACCCTTCTCCGAATATTCCTGTATCTGTGCATACCCTTCATCATTTTTAATACTAACCGTCTGTCCCGCATTATTAAACAGATAAGACTCCATTCTACCTCTCTCATCTGTAAACTTATTGATATTGTAACCATATTCTAAAGTCAATGTCCGCTTGGCAGTGTTTCCGACATACTCTTTAACTGTTTTTACTCTGGCCGGATTGCTTGTATAAGCATAAACCATCTTGTAGCCGTCAAAATTTTCAACAGAGGTCAAAAGTCCGTTTGTATACCCTAAAAATATTTCTTTTGCATCAAAATCCTGGATTCCTGTTAAATACCCATTTGAAATTGCAAAGGTTTTTTCGTGCCCCGCCGGGTTCGTAACTTTCATAATTTTAGTACCGGAAAATGTAATACTGAGAATTCGTCCGGAGCCATCTACGATGCTCTTGATACAATTATTTTCATAATTAATTGCCAGTATATTGTCATTTATATCTTTAATCTTTACCAATAAGCCGTTGGAATTAAAGAACAATTTATCTTCCGATTTATTGCTGATTGTATATTTCTCGGAAGCCGTTGTTCCGATTGTCAATTCAATATCCTGATTCAGCTCATCCAACCATTTAGATTTTTCTGAATCATACTTAAAATAATGCCGTGTGCCTGTCCCGTCAATCCACTCATAATACTGAGTATCATCAACCGTTTTTGACTGAATTTGCTGGTGATAATTTAACCGGACACCTTTTCCATAGCCAATATCCAAATCTTTATCATTTGTGTTATAAACCAATTCCAATGTATATAGCATCCGATTACCAGATATCTTATCAACCGCATGTTTATAAATAAGATTTCCATTATAATCATTAACAAAAACCTGACCAGCCCGACGCACATCCTGAGAATGATACGTCCAAAACTCCTGAATACCCGTATAATTTACATACTGGATAAATACCTTTGGTCGCAAAGCCATATAAGCATCCGATGTGTCTGTTGCAAGAAATTCCACATAGGCTCCCGCCTCATCACTGTCTTTTAACATAACACCATATTTATTTCCATTGTTATACCAATCCTTCACCAATTCGGTAATATCAAACTGAACACTTTTCCCAAGCTCATCAGTGAAAATGTTGCAGTCAGTAATTTTACTGTCATATCTAGGCATAGTATTCCATGTTACTTTGTAGCAATCCCAGCTATCTAAAATCCGATGAAGATGAATCTGATGAGATACTCTATAATCAGAAAAACACGTCACATTAAAAATTGCCTTAATAACCATATCTGCGGGCTTTAATGTTGGAAGTTCAAAGTCAATAAGACTTCGTGCCGTACCAACACTTGATGATTTACCAGCAATAAGTTCCATATTTTCACCAAAATTATCATTCGGATATTTTGAACAGATTCGGGTATCCGCAATCTTATGATAATCCGTAGAACTTGAAATAATCGGGTCAATAACCACCGGCCATTGACGCTCAGAAGCGTTCATCCACTCTCTGTCGGGAATAAGCATGTACAGAACCTTTCCCTCTCCATCCATTTCATGGCACTGGACATCAATTCCATAAGAAGTTTGACCGCCCGCGTCAAACATATATGGCGTCGCCATGGTAAAAATGCTCTCTCTTTCTTCAGTCATAAAAAGAATTTTTCCATCCTTTTTCACTGGCTTTAAGTCTGTTTTGATTTCAAAAGTCAAACAACCGTCGGCCAGAGGCTTACTCAGAATAATATTTTCTTTTAAGTCCTTGGAAGACAATACATATTCCAAATCCATGCCGTTAAATACATTTTTATAGGTGACCTTGGATTTTAAGTGAACAACTTCCATGTCCTTTGCCTTGGATTTATTCATTTTCATAAAAATCTGGGATGACCGGCTGTTTAACAACTTCCATTCAAGCCTATGACCATCTTTTGAAATAGCGATAAATTTTTCATCGGCTGCTTCTTTTGCGAAGCTGACCTTAAAATCATTGCCTTTGTTTTCATAACGGCCTTCTGAATTTAATACAATGGAATTATCAATATCCTTCCATTCGCCGTTTTCCATATAGTGTACTGGCTGTCCATAAACAGCCGCCGTAAAAGAATGGTCTGCATTTTCAAAATGCTTTACACATTCTCTCCGAAATTCCCTTTTCTCTTTCATTTTGTTTCCTCCTTGTCATTTAAAATTTTTTCAGTGTCGGTGTCCATTTCCGTATCAGTGTCCATGCTGACTTCGTCATTCAGCAGCTTTTCCGTCACGGCCAGCCCTTTAATAAGAACAGCCGGAACTTCACAGCCACATTCCACCAGATTTTCCAGAATACTGCGGACTTCATTTACCATGAGACAGGCCAGGGTAAACCAGCCAACCATCATAAGAAATCCCAAATCCATATGTAAAACATCATCGCCCATATGAACGAAAACGCTGGCTACAAGAAATGCCACCGCAATGATGACCCAGTACCCCAGTTTTTTTAAAATGCCCCGAAGGCCGACCAAGCTACTCTCCGTTTTTGATTTTCGGGACTTATACCACCCCGTCAGCCAGTCAAACATATTGAAAATGATAAAGGCCGCAAAGATGTACCAGTAATCTCCAAATATGGCTATCAAAAGCGTTACCATCGCGCCGACTGCCGCATTATACATATCTAAAAATTTCAAGTTTCCACCTCCTTTCCGTGTTTTATGCAATTGCATAATTTATGTTTTTATAATATACGCTTTTAAATAATTTTGTCAAGCACTTTTTATTCATTTGCATAATTTTTAAAAATGTGCTATATTTAAGGAACAGGGAGTGGATGAACATGGGTATTGGAAGTAAATTATCCGAATTAATGGAAACAAATGGGACAAACGCAAACGAGCTTGCAAAAAAGATTGGCGTATCCCCGCAGACGATTTACTCAATGATTAAGCGGGACAGTAAAAAGGCGGATATCGAAGTTCTATTAAAAATTGCCGCGATTTTTGGGGTAAATATTGAATATTTTGTGGGAGAGCAAACGGCGCCGATAACGATGGCGGCCCATTTTGACGGCACGGAATATACCGAAGAAGAATTGGAAGAAATCCGTCAGTTTGCAGAATTTGTTAAAAAAAGAAAATCTAAGTCCTGATTATGGGACACTACTTTGAAGTATACTCAGGCGTAGGAGGTGCTGCTTATGAACAAACTTGAATGCCTGGAAGACGAAGCTTATGCAGAAGGAATTGATATCATTGACTACAACTTTAACAGTGATAACATCAAGGGCCTTTATGTGGATGGTATCATTGCATTAAATCAAAAAATAGAAACGACAAACGAAAGAACCTGTATCCTGGCGGAAGAACTTGGTCACCACGAAACCTCTTTCGGAAATATCCTCGACCAGTCTGTTGCGGCGAATCGGAAACAGGAATATAAAGCCCGCATTTGGGCCTACAAGAAAATAATTTCCCCGGAAGATTTGTTTTCGGCATTTAAGTCCGGCTGCCGCAACCGGTATGAAATTGCGGAACATATCGGTGTCACGGAAGAATTTCTGGAAGAAGCGCTGGCCTATTTTAAAACCAAATATCCCGAAGGCCTGAATGAAGATTTTTATATGATACGCTTCATTCCCAACCTTCAAATACTTATGCGTTTTGAATAAAACACATAAACACCCGCCGAAGTCTCCTGCACTTTGTCCGTCAGACACGAATTCTGACAGCCGCAGGCCGTTTTTTCGGCGGGTATTTTTACATATCTACAAAAATAACAGCATATAAATTGGCAGGCAAATAATATCACCCTCAACTTTTAAATCCTTTGTATATATAATATAACGTTCACCTATTTTTGAGGAAAATTTACTTTTAAATTTATCCAACGAGACATGGTTTCTGTAAGAAGAGGATTTTACTTCAATCGGACAGATTTTTCGTTTCTTACTGATTAAGAAATCAATTTCCATACGATTTTGTACATTTTCTCTGTCACTTCTCGAATAAAAATAAAGCTTATGGCCTCTGCTTTTCAGCATTTGAGCCGCAACATTTTCAAAAAACATCCCTTCATTCAAGCCAATCCTGTCAAATAAAATTGCTTTATAAACCTCCTCTTCCATAAGCTCATTATCTGAAAATGCGTGGCTAAACAACACCCCTGTATCAGCCATATAACATTTTAATGTTACCCGTTCCGAATTCAGGCTCAAACCTACGTTTGGTTCCGTCGAGTTAAAGCAGGTATTAATAATCATTGCCTCATCCAGCCACATAAAGGCATCTTCATATTCTCTAAAACGTGCTTCTTTCTGAATGGAGGCCAATGAATATTTCTTTTCATGTTTGGAAAGCTGAGATGGAATACCATCAAAAATAGCCAGGACTTTACTCTCATATCCTTTTGCAAATTTCGTAACATCGTTGCGATACAGATTGAGTATCCTCCGTTTAGCCCGGTCTGCTTTTTCAAAATTTTTTGTTTCCATAAAGGCCAAAACCGCCTGCGGCATACCACCCACAAGCATGTACTGGCGAAACATATTCATAATTTTCCGATGCAAGGCTTCTCCAACAGGCCGCATTTTTTCAAAACATTCCTTAATGTACGGAACCGTCACTTCATCCCCCATAGCCCAAAGAAATTCTTCAAAATCCATCGGGTGCATACTCAGATGTTCTTCTTCGGACGGCAATACAATCCCTTCCACGTTCTGCTTCAACGTAATCAATGAGCCAGTTTCAAGATAATCGTAGCGGCCATCAGCCACAAGATGCTTAATCATCTGCCGGGCTTTCGGATACATTTGAACCTCATCGAAAATAATCAAAGACTCTCTGACAAATAGCCTGACACCATAAAACACAGATAGTTTGCTAAAAAATATATCATAATCTGTAAAATCATTCTCAAATACATCCAAAATCTGCCCGGATATATTTGAAAAGTCAATCAAAAGATACGACTTATATTCTTGCTTTCCAAACTGCTCAGCAATATAACTTTTCCCAACACGACGGGCGCCTTCGAGCAAAAGTGCCGTACTTCCTTTGTCAATATTTTTCCATTCCAGCATCCGCTCATAAATTTTTCTTTTCAATTCCAACATGTCACCCCTTCACGTTTTCAAGATTTCTTAAAATCCATATTATCACGTTTTCAAGGTTTCTTCAAATCCATATTATCACGTTTTCAAGGTTTTTGAAGAATTAAAGCCAAATACATAAAAACACCCGCCGAAGTCTCCTGCACTTTGTCCGTCAGACACGAATTCTGACAGCCGCAGACCGTTTTTTCGGCGGGTATTTTTCATCTTTATTCTTTCCAGTGCAGCCGGTGAAGTTCACCGAGCAGCTGCATTTGTTTAAAGTTCTGCTGCCGCAGGGCTTCATAAAGCACAATGGCCACAGAGTTTGACAAATTCAGGGAGCGGATATTTTCAAGCATCGGTATCCGCACGCAAAAATCTTCATGTTCAACGAGAATCTCCTCCGGGATTCCGGCGCTTTCTTTGCCAAACATAATATAGGCATCCGCTTCAAAAGCCACGTCTGTATAAACATGTTTCGCCTTGGTGGTTGCCATATAAAGTTTTCCCCGGCACTCCGGATTCTTCTCGAGGAAATCCGCAAAATTATCGTAAACCGTCACATCCAAGTCTTTCCAATAATCCATACCGGCCCGGCGAAGCTGTTTTTCATTAATCCGAAACCCCAGTGGCTCAATGAGATGAAGTCTGGAACCGGTAGCCACGCAGGTCCGTCCGATATTTCCCGTATTGGCCGGGATTTCCGGCTCTAATAAAACAATATTCAGCAACTAAATCCATCCTTTTTCTTTACGAATCTCTGCAACGAACTGAGCAATGCGGTCCGTCGCATGTTTTAATTCATCCAGTGAATAGGCGTAAGAAATACGCAGGAAGCCTTCGCCACATTCACCAAAAGCCGTTCCGGGAACGACCGCCACTTTTTTCCGGTTCAAAAGCTCCATGGCAAATTCATCCGAAGTCATCCCAAGCTCCTTAATACTCGGAAATACATAGAAGGCGCCGAAAGGCTCAAAACATTTCAGTCCCATCTTACGGAAGGTATGCACAAGAAAGCGGCGCCGCTGATTATAGGAAATACGCATTTCCTCCACATCTCTGTCGCCGTTTTTCAATGCATCCACGGCGGCATACTGGCTTGTCGTCGGCGCACACATGATGGCAAACTGATGAATTTTAAGCATCTGCTCCAAAATAACATGGGGTGCGCAGGTATAGCCCAGACGCCAGCCCGTCATAGCATAAGCCTTTGAAAAACCGTTAATTAAAATCGTCCGCTCTCTCATTCCCGGCAAAGAAGCAATCGTCACATGCTTCGCACCATAGGTCAGCTCACTATAAATTTCATCGGACATGACAAGAATGTCTTTCTCAATACAGACCTGGGCAATATCCTCCAAATCTTCACGCCGAAGAACCGAGCCCGTCGGATTATTTGGAAATGGAAGAATCAACACCTTTGTTTTCGGTGTAATCGCCGAGAGCAGTTCCTCCTTTGTCAGACGGAATTCATTTTTCTCCTGAAGCTCCAGAATGACCGGCTGGCCTCCGGCCAAAATAGTACACGGTTCATAGGATACATAGCTTGGCTGGGGAATAATTACCTCGTCCCCCGGGTTTAAGACGGCCCGCAATCCGATATCAATAGCCTCCGAGCCTCCGACGGTAACCATAACCTCCGTATCCGGGTCATACTCCACCTGATACATTCGTTTCAGATAGTTGCAAATTTCATTTCTCAAATCCTTCAAACCGGAATTGGACGTATAAAACGTCCGCCCCCGTTCCAGGGAATAAATGCCTTCCTCCCGGATATGCCATGGCGTATCAAAATCCGGTTCGCCAACGCCGAGAGAGATAACCTCCGGGTCATCCATTTCGGACACTAAATCAAAAAATTTACGAATACCGGAAGGTTTTATACCAACGGTACGTTCTGCTAACATGTTTTTCACGGTGTAATCAACATCCTTTCACGAGGGCTCTGGGAAACAAAAATCGTCCCGTGTTCTTTATATTTTTTCAGTACAAAATGGGTTGCCGTGCTGAGAACCGAATCCAGCGGAGACAGTTTGTCCGAAACAAACATGGCAACCTCCTGCAGGGTTTTTCCTTCCAGCATAACCATCAGGTCAAAGCCGCCGGAAATTAAATACACCGAATTCACTTCACTGAAATTATAAATCCGTTCTGCAATCTTATCAAAGCCCTGTCCCCTTTGCGGTGTTACCCGGACTTCAATCATAGCGATAACCTTCTCATTGTTCACTTTATTCCAGTTAATCAGAGTATGATATCCACAAATAATTTTATCCTGCTCCATTTCATAAATGGCTCTGGACACATTATCCTCCGTATCCCCCAGCAGAACAGCCAAATCTTCCACGCTGACTTTACTGTTCTTCTCCATAATCGCTAAAATCTTTTCTTTTAATTCACTCATTTCTACTAATCCTCCAAGAAAATCTATATTTTATATAACTCATCCGTCTTCGGTGGTTCCAGATAACGTGTCTCCCCTTCGTCATAAACGATAACTTTGTCATTATTATCTGTGAACTTGCCAATCACCGCACTGTGGATGCCTTCTTTTTTTAAACACTCTGCCAAATCATGACCTCTGTCGCAGGCAATCAGCATCGAACCGCTGGAAATGAGCTGGTAGGGATTTAAGTCAAAAAGCTCACAAATTTCCACCGTTTCCTGCTTCAACGGAACTTTCTTCAAGTCCACCGTAAGACCCACCTGGCTTGCCGCCGCCATTTCCCAGAGCGCGCCGAAAACACCGCCCTCGGTAATATCGTGCATGGCCGCAACGCCAAAATCTCTGGCAATCATAGCCTCTTTTACAACGGAAATGTACCGGATAAATCCTTTCGCCCGGTCCACAAATTCCTGGCTGTAATGCTCCCGAAGCTCCGCTTCCCTGGCAGATGCAATAATCGACGTGCCCTCCAGGCCGACCCATTTGGTCACTACAATATCCTGACCGGGCCGGGCGCCCTTCGTGAAAATCACCGCATCCTTTTTCACCTTGCCCACGCCGGTCACCGTAACCACCGGCTGATTGACCACCGCCGTCACTTCGGTATGGCCTCCGATAATTTCAATATTCAATGGTTCGCAGGCCGATTCGATTTCCCGCATCAGGGATTTCAAATCAGCCTCCTCGGCGTCTTGCGGCAAAAGAATCGACAGAAGAATCCCTACCGGTTCGGCCCCGGCCGAAGCCAAATCATTCGCTGTCACATGAACGGCCAGCGTACCGATGTCCGAGGCGGCTCCCGTAATCGGGTCCGTAGAAAGTACAAATACTTCTCCCGGAGCCAGTTCCAGAACGGAACAATCTTCGCCAACCCCCGGATGAATCAGGACTTCTTCTCTTTTTAATTTTATCTGTTTAAATACCGAGCGTTTTAAAACATTCTCCGGTACTTTCCCAATCTTCATTTTAAAAGCTCCTTAAAATTTATAAAAATGAAACCAAAATTCCGGCCACCATCGCTATAATCAGCAATATAACGATAATTCTTGAAATCAATGTTCGCGTTTTACGATTCATATTTCATCCACTCCTTATTTCTCACAGGCCACGGCCCGTCCTACCGCATCATCCGCCCATATTGAAAAAGAATTTTATCAATCAGACGGGACGCCTCGCTCCGGGTCAGGGTTTCCAAATCGCTATTAACCTCTATTTTATGATATTTTGCCAATTCCTTCAAGTATTCCTTTTGCCGATTTGTCGCCGGCTGAATTTTCTTTGGTTTCCACACCAGCGGCGCCGCCGTAAAAAGCTTTTCCTCCGATGCGCCAAAATAGTATTTCAGTGTCTGATACAGCTTCGCCGTTGCCAGCGCATCATGATAGGCCCTGTGGGCCGAAGTATTCACAATACCATAGTGGTTACACAAATTTTCCAGGCTCTTTGACGGCAGGTCCGGAAGCACCTTTCGGGCAATCTTTAAAGTATCCAGGCCATCCTTTTTAAAATCCATATAATATTTTTTTGCATACCGATATGTAAACCGATAATCAAACATTAAATTATGTCCAACCACCGGATACTCTCCGCAAAAATAAAGAAAGTCATAAATCGTCCGGTCCGTTGGTCCTGCGTCGGCGACCATTTCATTGCTGATTCCCGTCAGCGAAGTCACCATCGGCGATATCGGGTTATCCGGTTTGACAAAGCGGGAAAATCGGTCAATGACCTTTCCCTCCGCCACCTTTACGGCGCCGATTTCAATAATCTCATCCTTTTCCGGCGAAAGTCCGGTCGTCTCCAAATCAAAACACACATAAGAATTTACCATCATTTCACCTCACAGGACGGACAGTATTCCCGCAAAAAACATTCGCCGCATTTCGGATTCCGGGCCGTACAAATCTGCCGTCCCAGCGTGATAATCTGGATATTATACATAATCCAGTGGTCCCTCGGCAGAACCCTCATCAAGGCATATTCGACTTTTTCCGGGTCGGTTTCCTTTGTAAAACCAAGTTTTTTAGAAATTCGTTTCACATGGGTGTCCACGACAACACTCGGTTCATCATAAATATTTCCCAAAATCACATTGGCCGTCTTTCGGCCGACTCCGGCTAACGACGTCAGTTCCTCAAGTGTCTCCGGCACCTCGCCGCCGAATTCCCGAACAATTTTCCGAGAAGCCAGTACGATATTCCGGGCCTTATTTTTATAAAACCCCACCGAATGAATCAGCGCTTCCACCTCGCCAATATCCGCCCCGGCCAAAGCGGCCGCATCAGGATACCGTTCAAACAGCGGCCCCGTCACGATATTCACCCTGGCGTCTGTACATTGGGCGCTTAAAATAACCGCAATTAAAAGCTGCCACGGGCTTTCGTGATTTAAATAGCAGATTTTTTCTGTCCCGTAGTGTTCATCCAACAAACTCAGGATTTTTTCAACTCTTTGTTTCTTCGTCAATTTCATCCATTTTCACCTCAACGGTCCGGCTTTTATAAGTCAGTGGGTCCCGGTTCAAATAATCGAACCAGATAAATACATCTCCGGCCGCCGCGTCCCGGACATCCCATGTAAAATGCTCAATATGGGTCATTCGCTGAATTTGTTTCGTCGTATACCCTTCGTATCCTGAAAAATACCGCGCCCGGTTTTCTTCTCTTTTGAAAAATTCCACATACATGCCCTTGTAAGGCTCCTGACCGGACGCCCAGGCCGGCCGGCTTTTTACATTTTCTCTTAAATATAAATCGTAGGTCAATATTTGCGTAAAAATGTCTGTCTCTTCTTTATTTAAATTCTCCTTTGCAAAGCGCAGCAAAATTTCATATCGCGCCATCCGGGAATGACTTATACCGTTCAGCCCTTTTTCTTCATAATACTGCGCCAGACGCTCATACATGACAAAGGCATTCGGAAAATACGTCTCCAGCCAGTCCAGACTGTTTTCAAACTGGCGGCTGTTGTAATAGACCTCCACCATTTCTTCCACACCTTTCAGGACAAGGACATCATCATAAGAAAGCCAGTGGGTGGCCATCACCTCGTAAGGCGGTTCCGGCTGATACACCAGCCCATAATCCGCTGCCTTTTCCCTCATATAAGAACCTTTCAGTACCTTCAAAAAGCCGAGCTGAAACTGCTCCGGCTTCAACGCATACACATCATTGAAGGACTTCTTAAACCGCTCCAAATCTTCAAAAGGCAGTCCCGCAATTAAATCTAAATGCTGATGAATATTTTTCCCCGCATGAATCCGCTTTACAATCTCTTTCAGTTTCTCAAAGGACACATTCCGGCGAATTTCTTTAATTGTTGCCGGGTTCGTGGACTGAACGCCGATTTCCAACTGAATCAGCCCCGGCCGAAGCCCCGCCATAAAGTCAAGCTCCGCCTCTGTCAGCAAATCCGCCGTAATCTCAAAATGAAAATTCGTCTTTCCCTTATCATAAGCCTTGATAAACTTCAGAATTTCCATCGAATGTTCCCGGCGGCAGTTAAAGGTCCGGTCCACAAATTTCACCTGGGGTACTTCCCAGTCGATAAACTGTTTCAGCTCCTTCTTTACAAGCGCCAAATCCCGGAAACGCACCTTTTTCTCCACCGATGAAAGGCAATAACTGCACTGGAAAGGACAGCCCCGGCTCGTTTCATAATAAATGATTTTATTTTTAAAATCCTCCGGCCGGGTATATACAAAATTCAATTTGCTCATGTTGACAAAATCTCTTGGAAAATGGACATGCACCTTTCCGTCCATATGCCGGTGGCCAATTCCAGGCACCTCTTCGATATTTTTTTCACCGTTCCAGCAGGCCATCATCTCCCGGAAGGTATCTTCACCCTCGCCATACATGATGCCGTCAATAAATTTCCATTTTTCCAGCCGTTCCGTCACATCAAAGGAAACCTCTGGGCCGCTAAGCCAGATTTTCGTCCCCGGCGCCACCTGTGAAAGCCACCCGGCCACCTGCTCCACTATCCCAATATTCCATATATAACATGAAAAACAGAGAATATCCGCCTTTTCCCGATACAGGCTTTGAAAAATTTCCTCGGCGTACTGATTAATGGAATATTCCATCAACTTTACCTGCGATTCATAATTTCCGCAATTTGCCTTCAAGCTGTACACGGCCAGGTTTGAATGAATATATTTTGCGTTAATTGCTGTTAAAAGTACCTTCATTATTTCACCTAAAAAATCCTTTATTAATTACCTTACTATATTCTTTTAAATAGTCAATAGCCAAATTGGGGAAAGTGTGCTATACTAATACGCAAAAAATAATTTGCACGCGAACTATTTCCCGGAAATGGTTTGGAAAGGAGTTTTATTATGAGATACGAGGGAATTGTTTATCGTCCCCCAAGTGAGGCCCGCAGCCTGATTCTCCAGTTGACCATCGGATGTGCCCGGAACGAATGTACCTTCTGTAATATGTATAAAGACAAAAAATTCCGCATCCGTCCTCTGGATGAAGTTGTTGAAGATATGATTATGGCAAAAAAATACTACATGTTTGATATTGAACGGGTATTCCTTGCCGATGGCGACGCTTTAATCGTAAAAACAAGAGACTTGCTTTATATCATTGACAAAATTCACGAAATCCTTCCGACCGTCAATCGAATCACCGCCTACGGCGCTCCGAAGGACGTTCTTGCAAAAACGCCGGAGGAATTAAACACTCTGCGAAAAGCAGGTCTGGACATGGTTTACATGGGTGCCGAATCCGGTTCCGATAAAGTATTAAAAGCTGTCAAAAAAAATGCAACCCAGGCCGAAATCATTGAGGCCGGACAAAAATTAAAGGCCGCCGGACTTAAATCTTCCATCACACTGATTTCCGGCCTCGGAGGTATCGAAAATCTGGAAGAGCATGCCGTCGAATCAGCCAAGGCTATCTCCGCTATTAAGCCGGAATATGCCAGCCTTTTAACCCTGCTCATCGAACCGGGGACACCGCTTCATGAACAGTGGAAAGCCGGAGAATTTCATCCGCTGGAAGGACCGGACGCCATTTTCAAAGAAATGACCCTCTTCCTTCAAAATATCGACAGCGAAGGCACCATATTCCGTGCAAACCATGCGTCGAACTATATCCCGCTGGCCGGAACCTTCAATCAGGACATTCCGCTGCTTCTTGCCCAGATTGACCATGCCGTAAAAAACCGCGCTTTCCGACCGGATACCTTCCGCCAATTGTAAAAGCAAAAACCAGACCATTGAAAAGTGTATCTTACGCCCTGTGGTCTGGTTTTTTATTCTATAGATTTTACTGGACACGTACGGCAACGTCTTCTGTCAAGGCTTCCGTAAGTTCGTCTGCAAAAATCTGAATTGCCTGAGGGATATTGGACTGTTTTCGCAAAGACACCCAGCAAAAACACGGAGGTGCCGGAACAAGCGGAATAATGCGCATGGTTTTTAAATGCGGGCGAACCACCAAATTATCATAAATCATACATCGATTAAAAATACAAACGCCTTTATTTAAAACCGTATAATCCAAAAGTAAACCGATTTGTGAACTTTCATAGGCAATTTCCGGTTCATATCCGGCCTTTCGGCAATTGCTTATAATCTGATTATAATTGTTATGCCCGCTTGTTACGATATTAAAAATAGAATTTTTCAAATCCTCAAATGTCAACTGTTTTGCATCATAAAATTCATTTCCCTCGCCAACAGCCACAGAAACCACATCTTCAAATCCTGAATAAGTAATAATATAAGGAGATACCAACATATTTTCTGTCATACCCACATCCAATTTTCCGGAAATCAACTGTTGTTTAATCGTTTCCTCCGGTAATTCATGAATATTAATCTTAATATGCGGATACTTCTTTCGAAAATTATACATAAAATTTGAGGTAAACGGTGTCTGATACAAAGGGATAACTCCATAGTTCACCGTAGCCCGTTCAAAAGAACCAATATTTTTTATATTTTCTTCAAAATATTCATAGGCATTAAGTACTGGCTGAGATAAATTTATAATCTCTTTACCGGCCAAAGTCAAAACGTTCCTTCGGCCCACCTTTTCAAAAAGCTTAATTCCCAACTCTGACTCCATCTTTTTTACGGCTTTTGTCAACGACGGCTGGGTAATAAAAAGGCGTCTGGCCGCCTGCTCCATTGAACCGCACTGAGAAATCTCATACAAATACCTTAATTCCCGAATATCCATAACACGCCTCCCATTCATAGCTTCTGGCTATATTATATATGAAATCTCTTCATTTGTAAATTCCGATAAAATGCTTTAAAATACAGGCATAAATGAAGGAAGCGTACGTGAATCATTTAGCTGCAAGTCGTTGTAATTTATAAACAGGAGGAATTATTATGCCTTATTTTGCAACAAGTGATAATTGTAAAATTTATTATGAAGAACGTGGAACAGGAAAACCGGTCGTACTTATTCATGGATGGAGCTGCAACCATCATTATTTCAAAAAACAGATTCCTGTATTTGCCGAAAAATATAAAGTTGTTACGCTTGACCTTCGGGGACACGGAGATTCGGAGCGCCCGGAACATGGTCTTACAATGCCTCGTTTTGCCCAGGACGTCCATGAACTGATTGAATATCTCGGTCTTAAAAATGTGACTTTACTTGGCTGGTCTATGGGCGCCGAAATAATCTATGAATACGTAAAACAATTTGGCTGTGACAATCTCGAAAAAATCGTCAGTGTCGATATGTCTGCTAAAATTATGGCGGAAGAAGACGAAAACTGGCCGCATGCCGTATTCGGAAAATACACTCGCGAGGATACTCTGGCTCAATTGGATGCTATTGCAACCGACTGGAGTGCGGTAGCCGAGGGATTTGTGCCGACAATGTTCAGTGATGGCCCAGGCCAGGAAGAAATTCCTTACATACTCAACGAAACGTTAAAAAACACACCGCACGTTATGTCTGCTATGTGGGTTGCAATTATGGTGAACGATTACAGAAAGGTTATCGAAACCATTTCCGTGCCTACTTTAATCACTTATGGAACACATACTTCCCTTTATAGCCCGGAAAACAGCTTCTGGTTAGAAGAACATATTGAAAAGGGTAAAGCTATGGGATTTGACGGCGGACACATCCATTTCCTCCAGGATTCGGATAACTTCAATAAAGCCGTTATGGACTTCATCGGTTAATCTTATCTATTGTAAAACAAAGGGATTCTTCAGCCATCCTCTGGCCGGAGAATCCCTTTACTGTTTCCATCCTTTCAAGGCTAACGCGTAATATTTTTCAACCATTTTTTTGACCGATATCTGGCATAGGAAAAGGGCAATTTCAGCATTTCATCGCAGGTCAGGCACAGGTAAACGGCCCATACCGGAAATTTCAGGAAAAAAGCCCCGATAAATCCAAGCGGTATGCAGACGGCCCAAAGCGAAAGAAAATCCAGCAAAAGTCCGATACGTGTATCGCCTCCGGCCCGGAAAGCCCCCACAATAAAGGTCACATCCACGGCCTGGCACACCACATACAGGGCCATAATCCACATCATCTGTCGGAGATATCCGTTGGCCTCCGGCGTTAATGTCATAAAACGCCGCGCAATAGGGCTGACACAGAGAACCACGGCCCCGCCGCCCAGGCCGAGAACCGCGCTCAGTTTTACAAGACGGTCGGCGTAAACAACGGCCAGTTCTTCTTTTTTCTCTCCGATAGTCCGCCCAAGAATAATCGCCGCCGCATTGGCAACTCCCATTGTCACCACAGTGGCCAACTGCCGGGTCACCTGAGTAATCGAATTGGCAGCCACCGCCGCACTTCCCAGATGCCCGATAATCGCCGCGATGGCGGAAATGCCTGTCCCCCAGGCCAATTCGTTCAATATGACCGGAAAGGCATAGACTTTAAAATCCTTCATCAGCGCCTTTTCCCGCACAAACAGACTGGACAGGCGAAACCGCACCGACGGATTTATTTTCAGAATATAAAAAATGACGATGCCGAATTCTGCCACATGGGCAATGACCGTCGCACAGGCCGCACCGGAAACGCCCATTGCCGGCGCCGGACCCAGCCCGAAAATAAACACCGCATTAAAAATAACATTTATAACTAAAGAAATCGAATAAACCAACGTTGATATCAGCACCCGCTCAACGCTGCGCATAATATTTAAATAGACGACCGCCGCCGTTGCCAGCGGATATGACCACGAAACAATGCGGAGGTACTTCACGCCTTCTTCAATAATAATCTGCTCCGATGTAAAAATTTTCATTAACGCCTCCGGCATAAGCTGGGCCGCCGCAAAAAAAAGAATCCCAACGAATAATCCGATTCGCATCGATATTCCGAGGACCTTTTCTATCGTCTCTATATCCTTTTTTCCCCAATATTGAGCAGTAATCACCGCCGCTCCGGAAGTCAGGCCAAAAAGAATCAGCGACAAGATGAAATAAATCTGCCCTGCCAACGAACTGGATGACAGGGCGATTTCTCCAACTTTTCCGAGCATAATTACATCCGCCGATGTAATTCCCACGTTAATGAGATTTTGCAGCGCCATAGGCAACACCAAAGCAAAGACATTTCTGTAGAATAATGCCTTGTCATCACAAAATCTCTGTTTTCTCATTAAAAATTTATCCTCCCGTAAATCTATTCCCAAACATCTGCCGCGCTTGACTGTCCTTTGAAGGTCAGCTCCGGACTCTTTACAATAACCTTTGTTCTCGGCGGCACCGAACTTGTAATAAACGAACCGCCGGCAATCACAGATTCCTCACCGATAACCGTCTCACCGCCAAGAATCGTCGCACCGGAATAAATCGTTACATTATCCTTAATCGTCGGATGACGCTTAACCCCGGCCAACTGCTGGCCGCTTCGGGTGGAAAGCGCGCCGAGCGTAACGCCCTGATATAATTTTACATGATTGCCAATCCAAGTCGTCTCACCAATAACAACCCCCGTGCCGTGGTCGATGAAGAAATATTCGCCGATTGTCGCACCGGAATTGATATCGATTCCTGTCCGGCTATGGGCATGCTCCGTCATAATCCTCGGAATAAACGGCACATTCTTTATATAAAGCTCATGGGCTATACGATAGATAAAGATAGCATAAAGACCCGGATAGGAAAAAATAATCTCTTCCTTGCTCTTCGCCGCAGGGTCGCCGTCATAACCGGCCTGCACATCCTTCAAAAGCAATCTTTGAATATGGGCCAGACGTCCGAAGAAATAGCTGCAGATTTCTTCAGCCTGGGCGGCAATCTCCTCCATGCTCTTATTTTCTTCATTCTGATAAGTCAAAGCAATCTCAATCTGCTGCTTCAAAACCACATAGACCTCTGTTAATGTATTCCCGATAAAATACTCCGGCGCCGTATCCGTAATATTTTCCGTCCCAAAATACCCCGGAAACATAACTCTCCGAAGGTCCTTAATGACGCCGATGATGGCGCCCCGGTTTGGCAGGTGCTTCCCGGTTTTTATAGCAAACGACTCTTCCGACATATAATACTGGGCTATCTCCCGGACAGTCCGCCCAATAGTCATCTTGAATTCTCCGTTCATAAATCTCTCATCCCCATTTCTGAATAATATCTTTAACATATATTATACAAGAAAAAAGGGTTGTTTCCAACCCTTTAAATATCTACACCGGCTAATACTCTTAAATGAGACTTTAACGACTCGCATTCGTCTTCAGAAAACACCGCCATAACTTCGTTGTTGACCTCTTCAACTGCGCTCAATACGTCCTTTTCCAGACTTGCACCCTTCTCTGTCACAAGCACCTGAATAAATCGCCTATCCTCTTTACTGATGCTTCTCTCGATTAAGCCTTTTTTCTCCATCCGCTCCAGAATCCCGGATATCGTGGAGTTTTCCAATTTGAGCCTCTCGGCAATCTCCTTTGGACTCCTTCTATCGTTTTCCCATAAACAATACAAAACCGCATACTGAATCGGAGTAATGTCAAACGCTGAAAGCCTTTCAGTCATTTTCAAAAAAACAGAATGTTGCGCCGTGGTCAATAAGTAATTCACACATTCCTCCAGCTGCACCTGTTTCACTCCCTTTCTATTACCTATTTATTAAAGATAAATGTTTTTCGACGCATTGTCAATCATTTTTACTTTTTTTTACATCATTTTTTCTTTTTGAATTCCTTTGAATTCAATCGAATCGTGAAAAATGTCCAAAAAATTCCTATTTTTTTCTATGTACAAAACTTGAATTTTGCCATTTTTTTAACGTAAAAATCATTGACTTTAATATACACCGGTGTTATAATTTTTGTATAGTAATTAGCATGCAAATTTTTATTACGGCAAGCGATTTGCATGAATTTAACTATCAAATATTTTTAGGAGGCGACATTATGAACAATTTATTAATGGAAGTCGAAAACGAAATCGCAGTGGTAACTATCAATCGTCCAAAGGCATTAAACGCTTTGAACACAGAAACAATCGTTGAACTTAACGAATGCCTGAAAGAAATCGAAGCAAGAGATGACATCAAAGTTGTTATCTTAACAGGTTCCGGACAGAAATCCTTCGTAGCTGGTGCTGATATCTCCGAAATGGTTAACCAGAACCCAGTTGAAGGCCGTGCTTTCGGTCTTAAAGCTAAAGAAGCTTTCGGAAGACTTGAAAACATGCGTCAGGTTACAATCGCAGCAGTTAACGGATTTGCTTTAGGCGGCGGATGCGAAATCTCCATGTCCTGTGACTTCCGTGTAGCATCTGAAAACGCTAAATTTGCTCAGCCTGAAACAGGTCTTGGTATCATCCCAGGCTTCGGCGGAACACAGAGACTCCCTCGTTTAGTAAACAAAGGTATCGCTAAAGAAATGATTTACACATGCGATATGATTAGCGCTCAGAGAGCATACGAAATCGGTCTTGTTAACCATGTTGTATCTCAGGAAGAACTGATTGACTTCTGTAAGAAGATTGCAGCTAAGATTATCGACAAGGGCAGCTACGCTGTTTCTATCGCTAAACAGGCTATCAACATGGGTCTTGATATGGACCTTAACAACGGCTTATCTCTGGAAGCTAACTTATTTGGTCTTACAATGTCCACAAATGACAAAAAAGAAGGTATGACAGCATTCCTTGAAAAACGCGGCAGAACATTAACAGATTTCTAATTTGATTTATATCTCTCAGAAAAACGTTAATTATTACATACACTAGGAGGCTTACATACAATGGCGAAAGTAAAAATTATCACAGCGGCCGAAGCTGCTGCTCAGGTTCCGGACGGAGCGGTCATCAACACCGAAGGTTTTGTTCAGGCCGGACTTTCCGAAACATTAAACAGAGCGTTGGAACAGAGATTCCTTGAGACAGGACATCCAAAGGATTTAACTATTTTCACCGTTGCTGGACAGGGTGCTGGCGCTGGTACCGGTTCTGACCATTTTGCGCATGAAGGCATGGTTAAACGTCTGATTGCCGGTCACTACAACCTGGCTCCAACACTTCGTACTATGGCTATCGAAGGCAAAATCGAAGCTTACAATCTGCCACAGGGTACTATGGCTCAGATGATTCGTGATGCTGCCGGTAAACGTTTAGGTACATTAACTCATGTCGGTTTGAATACATACGTTGACCCTCGTATCGAAGGCGCTAAGGTCAATGCCAACACAACCGAAGATATTGTTAAACTTGTTGAAATCGAAGGCGAAGAAAAACTTCTCTTCAAATCCCAGCCATTAGATGTTGTATTTGTCCGCGGTACATACGCTGACGAATCCGGCAATATTACCCTAGAAAAAGAATGCTGTACGCTTGACGCCACTTCTCTTGCACAGTGTGCAAAGAACAACGGCGGTAAAGTATTCGTTCAGGTAGAAAAAGTTGTCGCTAATGGCAGTCTTGACCCAAGACTCGTTAAGATTCCTGGCATCTATGTTGATGCAGTTATCATCGCCGAAGAAGATGATAACGCTCAGATTTACAAACAGGAATACGATGGTTCTATGACCGGTGATTTCCGCGTTCCTCTTGGTTCTCTTGAAGCTCCAAAGCTGGATGCCAAGAAAATCATTGCACGCCGTGCAGCTATGGAATTGCAGAAGGGCGCTGTTGTGAACCTTGGTATCGGTGTTCCTGAATTCGTATCGGCCGTTGCAAACGAAGAAGGTATCGGCGATTGGATGACGTTAACTGTAGAAGCTGGTCCTGTCGGTGGTGTTCCTCAGGGCGGTTCCCGTTTTGCAGGTTCTGTAAACGTTGACTGTATCCTCGACCAGCCATATCAGTTCGACTTCTATGATGGCGGCGGTATTGACCAGGCTTTCCTCGGCCTTGCACAGGTCGATGAAAAGGGTAACCTGAATGTAAGTAAATTCGGCGGCCGTATCGCTGGCTGCGGCGGATTTATTAATATTTCCCAGAACGCTAAGAAAGTTTACTATCTTGGTACATTCACAACCGGCGGTCTTAAGATTGCTACAGGTGATGGAAAACTGGAAATTACTCAGGAAGGTAAAGCCAAGAAATTTATCAAAGAAGTTGAACAGATTACATTCTCCGGTACATACGCTGCCAAAATCGGTCAGCCAGTAGTATATATTACTGAGAGAGCTGTATTTGAACTTCGTCCGGATGGTGTTTACTTAACAGAAGTTGCACCTGGTATTGATTTACAGACTCAGGTTCTCGACCTCATGGATTTCGCTCCAAAGATGGATGGCGAGCCAAAATTAATGGACGCTCGTCTCTTCAAAGACGAAATTATGGGTCTTGCTGAATAATCAAACACATTTTATAAGTGCCATCAAAAGGGATGGGTTTTTGACCCTCCCTTTTTTTGGGCAAAAATTTCAAAATAAGATAAGATAATATAACCTTAAGGGGGCCAATTTGTTATGAATCTTGGTATTTTAGTATTAGTTCTCGCATTACTTTTGTTTGGCTTATTGGCATTCAAACAGATTAATGCATTAATCCTGGCACCATTAGTAACTATTTTCGTCATCGTTTGCTCTGGCCTGCCGATTCTTGAAAGTTTAAAAACACTTTTCATGCCGGCCGCTTCCGATTACGTAACCAGTTATTTCCTGACATTCTTCGTTGGTGCATTGTTCGGAGCTGTTTACCAGCATACGGGCGCTGCCGAGTCCATTTCCAAGACTCTGGCCGGTCTGTGTAAAGGTAAATTTGTTGCACCAATTATTATGACTATCACAGGTATTCTTACCTACGGTGGTGTTAGTGGTTTCGTAGTATTCTTCGTAATCTACCCAATCGCTTTGAACATGTTCAAAGAAGCAAACCTTACCCGTCGTCTTATCCCGGGCGCTATCTCTGCTGGTTGCTGGACATGGTCCATGTATGGTCCTGGTTCACCTTCCATCCAGAACGTTATCGGTATGAACAGTCTGGGAACACCTTCCACGGCTGCTCTTGTTCCTTCTGTAATCGCTACAGTTGCGACATACATCCTGATTTTCGTATGGTTGGAAATGAGAGGCCGCAGTTTCTCCAAGAAAGGTATCGTATTCGACGACAGCAGCCTGAAATTCCAGTTGTCTCCTGAAGAGATGGCTATGGACGAAGACAAGGACCTTCCAAACTTCTGGGTTGCCATGGTTCCTATCGTTGCTATCCTGGTTGCATTCAACGGATTCAGACTTCCGGTTGAAACCGCCGTATTCCTCGGTGTTGCCTTAGCTACAATCCTTATGTGGAACCGTGTTAAAGGTCTTAATGCCTGGATTGCAGTATTCAACGAAGGTGCTGCCAACTCCGGTGTATCCATCCTGAACACAGCTATCGTCGTTGGTTTCGGTGGTGTCGTAAAACAGACTCAGGGCTTCGCAGATTTGGTTTCTGTATTGAAGACATTTAATATGCCTGCACTTGTATTCGTTATGATTACAGTTGCTATCTGTGCCGGTGCCTGTGGTTCTGCTTCCGGTGGTATGGGTGTTGCATTCAACGCTTTAACAGATACATATATTGAGTTGGGCGCCAGTCTTGAACACGTTCACCGTATTGCTACAATCGCAGCCGGTACTCTGGACAGCTTGCCGCACCAGGGTGCTCAGATTACATTGCTTGGTATCTGTAAGCTGACACATAAAGAAGCTTACTTCGATATCTTCGTAACTCAGATTGTTATTCCGTTTATCGCTTGCTTTATCTTCATTATTTTTGCATCGATGGGATTATAGAATCTGCAGAAGCGTCCGTAAAATCTTCGGATTTTGCGGACGCTTTTCTATCTCCTGTTCTTCGCAATCATTTAAATAATTTCTTCTGATAATAGGACTCTGCATTATAGAGTACGGCTGCCGGATTATGTCCGGTCACTCGGTCTTTAACCACCATCGTTGTCGTTAAGCCTTCCACGTATTTATAAAATAAACTATCATGACCAACACAAAGTCCCATAACGATATTCAAATCCGTCTTTGCTTCATTTAAAAGCTTGGCCTGCAGAATCGGATTACACATATTTACACCAACAGCACAACATTCCTCCCGGATTCCCACAGATGTTTTCGGCCGGGCGCCAACTTTGCAGCCAATACCATACACTTCAAATCCATGATGCCGCAAAATCTTCGTCAACATCCGTGTCTCTCGAATCAAGCCAACGCAGGTTGCAATACCTATCTTTTTAAAGCCCATTCGTTTTGCAAACTCAATCGTCTCTTCAACCCGGGTCAGCCGGCCGTATCCCTCATATTCCACATCGGCGGCCTGAACCATTATATTATGATTCTCCGGTTCATTGTAAGCCGCCATAGCCTCTTCCTTTACCTTTGCATCCAGATGGGTTGTCAGACAAAATGCCGGATAGCTCTTATCTCCCAGATTACAATTTGTCACTCCGCAATCGCCGCAGCTTAAATTCTTTGTTCCGCACATAACTTTCTACCTCTTTCTTTTATCCTGTTTTCTTGTCTCTATTGTAATACAGTTATTTTTCTGCGTCCACTTCAAAAACTTCAACAAACTGTTTCAAAAATTTCAATCTTAAAATTTAATTTATTTTAAAAAATCGCAGGCCCGGATTTTCATTTAAAAACCATTTTTTCGATAAATGACCCATATACCATCACCCACATGGTGACGAAGGGTCTGGACCTTGGTTTTGTCGTTGAAAATTCGAGCCTTTATACAGCAAATATTAAACTTTTAAAAGTTACGGACCTTAACTTCTTTCATCCAATCTATATGGTCTGGAAGGACAACGTCTATATGTCCCCGGCCGCAAACGCCCTGCGGGAATATGCTCTCTGCCACCGCAGCCTGCGCACCCCGTATATCCGTCCGACGTTTTGACGGGCAGCTCAGCTTTTAACCTTCATGTGCGGAAAATGATGCTCCAAAACAGGTATCAGAATCAATGCTGTAATCCCTGCGCTGAAACCGCCGTTGAACAGCATAAAACCGCCATGAATGGCCGCTGTGGACGTACATATGGAGGCGCCGATAATTCCGGCGGCCATGCCCGCGCGCCAGCCATAACGTCCGGCTATCGGAGCCAGCCCGGTGGCGAAGGCCACTCCGTTAATATATCCTTGGGTGGAAAGTGTCCAGGGCGCTTCCTGACCATGCATGGCACACATTACCGTGACAAACATCGACAATACGGCATACCCGGCAAAAATCGGCCATGTATTTTTCGGATGCTGGCCAACGGCCGCAAAAGTGACGGCCGCAAATATGGCGCCGACAGTCGGGCCCGTAAACGCCACGCCCTCGGTCAGCAGCATAATCAAATTCATGTAGCCGAGTACCATAAAACCATAGATGCCAAAATTGATAAAGCACAGCGGCATACCGTACTTATCCGCAAAATTTGAACGGTGCCCCGTTTCCCGAATCAGACGGCCGTATCCTCCGAAGCTTTTCCCATTCAAAATAAATCCGGCCGCCAGAGCCGCTCCAAAAATAAAAATGAATACCAGATTGGCAAAAAGCCAGTTTGATTCTCCAACGCCGTCATAAAACCGATTATTTAACGCTACAGGTCCCGAAGATTCAAGTCCCATGGTTTTATATAGAAAGGCATATAAAAACCCTCCTACGAGGCCAAATGCAAGCCCTCCATTGTACAGATTATATCCCTTGTGCATCCACAGAGCGCCTTCCAACATACCCGGCAGAACCATTCCGGCCGCCAGACCGATAAAGACTGTGGCCACTATCCGAATCAAATTAATTTTCATATTACCCACGGTAAATTCGGCTTCTATCGGATAACGGAGAAGCACTTCGCTCACAAGGGGACCAAACGCCATCGAAAACATCGCAATGTGCAGGTGTTCCCTAAAATCTTTTTTCTTATAACAATAGTAAAGAATAACACCTATGTAGCACGGCCATATATTCAGAAAATTCATTCCGTAAAAGCAATGGGCAACTAAAAGTAAATAACCGGCCAGGAACGACGCATTGGTTTTTGCCCTGCAAAGAACCGTAATCAACAGACATGTCAGACTGCAAATTCCCGCATTAAAAAAAGTGCCGCTGACGCCGCCGATGCCAAAATAGTCTGTAATTAAAGGACAGGGGGATAACAGAATCTGATACCATCCCCGAAGGCATCCCTCAAGACCACCGCTAAAGGTTGTTGATACGGCGGCCGCCGCCATCAGGGTAAGTCCCAATCCCAAACACAACGCCTTAATTAATTTATCATTCGTATTCAAATCCTTCATAACTGATTTCCACCTCTATTGTTGATTTTTTCTCATCGTCAGCGTATGATAAAAAGCAAAGACTCTATATTATACTACTTAAGGACAGGTGATGAATCAATGAAACGTTTTGTATTTTTTCTAATAAAACCTTTTTCATTTGTGCCAATGTTGGCAATGATGCTGCTTATTTTTTCTTTCTCCGCCCAAACCGGCGTGGACTCGGGACAACTCAGCCACAGAATCAGTTGTAAAATTGTAGAGATTGGCGGCCAGATTTTGGATAAATCTTTGGAGGACTGGCAAATCGAAGCCTACGCGGAGCGAATCGAAGGGCCGGTACGTAAATTGGCCCATATGACCGAATATTTTGTTCTGGCCATTACGGTTGCTCTTCCTTTTTATTTCTACGGTCTCAGAGGTTTTCCTCTGCTCTTGGTGGCCGGAATTATATGTGTTGGATTTGCCTGTACGGATGAATATCACCAATCTTTTGTGGCCGGGCGCGGCCCCTCTGTACGGGATGTCTGCATCGACAGTGTCGGCGCCTTTTTCGGCATTATATTCGTGCGTATCGTTTGCTGGACGCTGCTCGCCCCTTCCAGGGCCATGAAACGCCGTAAACGGCGCGCTATGCAAAAGCGCCGGCAAATTGGCCGATAACCGCTTAGGAATATAATTACAGGAAAAAAGACGGACCTCGCAGATACCGTCTTTTTTTCTGTAATTATATTGCATTATAAGTTTAGGGATAGTTTTTAATACTTATTAAAGATATTTCAGGGGATTGGTGCTATCCCCTGAAATATCCAAATTTCTTAATTAGTTAATTTTTTTCAAAGCTTCTGTCAGCTTCGGAACAATCTTGTTCAAGTCGCCGACAATACCTAAATCGCAGATACCGAAGATTGGTGCGGATTCTTCTTTATTGATAGCTACGATAAATTCGGATTCTTCCATACCGGCTGCATGCTGAATAGCACCGGAAATACCACAAGCAACATAGAGGTCCGGACGAACAGTCTTACCTGTCTGACCAACCTGACGGTCTTTTTCAATCCAGCCGTTATCTACAGCAGCTCTGGATGCGGAAACTTCGCCGCCAAGAACATCAGCAAGCTCTTTCAACTGAGCAAAGCCTTCAGCGGAACCAAGTCCACGTCCACCGGATACAAGAATCTTAGCGTCTGTGATATCCACAGTTTTCTTATCTGTCTTAACAACTTCACAGATTTCAACATTCATATCTGCCGGTGTAAATTCTACAGCAAATTTTTCAACTTCGCCAACTTTATCACAGGATTCTAATGCCTGCATAACGCCTGGACGTACTGTAGCCATCTGTGGTCTGTGGTCAGCACAAAGGATAGTAGCCATGATGTTACCGCCAAAAGCCGGACGAGTCATGTTCAATAATTTTGTTTCCGGGTCAATTTCCAGTTTTGTACAGTCGGCTGTCAAACCTGTATGAATTCTTGCGGAAACACGAGGAGCTAAATCTCTACCAATAGAGGAAGCGCCGAATAATACGATTTCCGGGTCATTTGCTTTGATAACAGCAGTTGTTGCTTTTGCATATGGCTCAGTTACATATTCTGCAAGAATCGGGTCATCAACAACGATAACTTTATCTGCGCCGGCTTTTGCTAAATCACCAGCAACAGCTTCAATACCGGAACCCATAAGAACTGCTACAACGTCCTGTCCTAAGTCATTAGCGAGTTCTCTGGCTTTTCCGATTAATTCATAACTTACTTTCATAATTTTGCCGTCTCTCTGTTCGGCAATAACAAATACGTTCTTACTCATTTCATTGAACCTCCTGACTTAGATTAGATAATATATTTCTCTTTCAGTTTAGCTACGATTGCGTCAACAGCTTCGTCTGGTGTTAAGTCTTTTAATACTGTACCAGCAGCCTTAGGCTGTTTTGTGAAGGACTGTTTAACTCTTGTAGGAGATCCTTTAAGACCGATATTCGCTTCATCGACTGTATCTTTAAGGTCCTCAAGACCCCAAACTTTAACTTCTTTGGAATCATAAGCATCAACGATACCGCCAATTGTCATATATCTAGGCTCTGCAAGTTCTGCCAAAGCTGTGATAACGCAAGGCATTTTAACTTTGATGATGTGGTAACGGTCTTCGAACTGACGCTGTACTTTCAGGCTGTCGCCATCGATTTCAACGTTTTCAGCGTAGCTTACCTGTGGCAGTCCAAGATGTTCAGCAATCTGTGGTCCAACCTGAGCTGTATCACCATCGATAGCCTGACGGCCTGTGATGATAACATCATATTCAAGTTTCTTTAAAGCAGCAGCGATTGTAGAGGATGTAGCCCATGTATCAGCGCCGCCAAATGCTCTGTCTGTAACAAGGATAGCTTCATCGCAGCCCATAGCCAATGCTTCTCTTAAAGCAACATCTGCCTGAGCAGGTCCCATGGAAAGAACAGTAACTGTGCTTCCCGGGCATTTTTCTTTTAACTGTAAAGCAGCTTCAATACCTGCTTTATCATCTGGGTTAATAATACTTGGCACACCATCACGGATTAATGTACCAGTTTTTGGATCTAATTTAACTTCGGTTGTATCCGGTACCTGTTTTGCACAAACAACAATCTTCATGATTTCTTCCTCCTATTTCTTATTTCACTGCCTTCATTACTGCGCCGCCGGCAACCATCTTCATAGCTTCGGATGTACCTTCGTAGATTTCAGTAATCTTAGCATCTCTATACATACGTTCTACTGGATATTCTCTGGAGTATCCATATCCACCCATTAACTGAACTGCAAAACGTGTAACGTCAACAGCAACCTGAGAAGCATATAATTTTGCCATAGCGGATAATGGTGTGTAATTTTCATGGTCATCTTTCGCTTTAGCTGCACGCCATGTCAACAGACGAGCTGCATCGATTCTTGTCTGCATTTCAACACACTGGAACTGTGTATGCTGGAAAGAAGAAATCGGTTTTCCGAACTGTTTTCTTTCTTTGGAGTATTTGATAGCTTCGTTTAAAGCGCCCTGAGCGATACCTGTAGCCTGAGCAGCGATACCGATACGGCCGCCAGCCAAAGCGCCCATAGCGATTCCATAACCTTTGCCTTCTTTACCTAACAGGTTCTCAGCAGGAACTTTACAATCAACAAAAGCAACCTCTACGTTGGAAGCAGCACGGATACCCATACGTTTGATGTTTTCACCGATAATCATACCTGGTGTGCCTTTTTCAACGATAAATGCAGACATTCCCTTAGGTCCTTTAGTCTTATCTGTTAATGCAAATACGATAAATACATCAGCAAATCCACCGTTTGTTGTGAATACTTTCTGACCATTTAATACATAGTATTTTCCGTCTTCTGTCTTTTCAGCGATTGTCTTAGCACCGGAAGCATCTGTACCAGCACCTGGCTCTGTTAAGCTGAAGCAGCCGGACCATGTTCCGTTTACTAATGGTCTTAAATATTTTTCTTTCTGTTCTTCTGTACCGAAGTCATTGATACATGGGCAGCAAAGAGATGTATGTACGGACATTGTGATACCTGTGCTGGCATCAACTTTAGAAACCTCTTCCATAGCTACAGCGTATGTTAAAACATCTGCGCCGGCTCCGCCATATTTTTTATCATATGGGATTCCTAATAATCCTACTTTTTTCAATTTTTCCAGAAGTTCAAGGCTATATACTTCTGTCTCGTCCATCTCTGCAGCAATAGGCTTAATTTCTTTCTCAGCAAATTCAGCAACCAGCTTCTTTGCTAATAACTGTTTGTTATTCAGCTTAAAATCCACCATAATTATACCTCCTGTTTAAGCTCTCAAATTAATAGTTTGTCCAGGCAACTTTTGCCTGCACGAATACTTTGTACACTAATTATATAGCACATGAACTGCTTCGTCAAGTATTTATCAATCATATTTTTCATATATTTCATATTTTTTTGTCTGAAAAAAGCCTTATATTGGTGATTTTGCTACCACACCAAATATAAGGCTTTTTTTACTGTATATTATTGTCAATAATTTTCGCAAATTTCTATTTTTCCCTGAAAATAACGCCAGTTACCGTCGGTCCCGCATTGGACGCAATGGCCGCTCCAATCTGGTAAAAATCGACAGGTTCATAACCAAGAAGGCGTGTCATTTCTTCCGCCATCTGATTACGGATTTCTATATTATCTCCGTAAACAATCATGTATGGCGTCCCTTTTTCAATGTCTGCCAGGGTCTTCTCTGCGATTTTTTTCACAACCCTTTTTTCTCCGCGGACAGTTAGCGCTGTAGAAATCACATGGTCATAAATCCGCATCACCGGTTTAATGCCGAGCTTATCTCCGACAAAGGCCGCCGCACTCGGAATTCTCCCGCTCTTGCTGGCATATTTTAAAGTATATGGCACAAAATAAACGACGCAGTGTTCCACCCAGTCTTTGGCAAATTCCACAATCTCTTCCACCGTTTTTCCTTCTTTGACCATCTTCGCCGCTTCTACGACCGCATAACCGTAGGCTCCCGTATAGCTTCTCGAATCAATACTGTGAACCTTAAATTTTCCTTCGGCCTCCGGATGCTCTTCTATGAAAAGCTTATAGGCCATCAGAGAATTTTCATAGGTCGCCGAACCCTGACTGTTAATCAAAACGCCAATCAAATCCGTATATCCTTCTTTATAAAACTTCTCGTACATTTCCTGGAATTCAAAGGCGGTAACCTGGGACGTCGCCGGAATACCGTCATATCCGGCCATCAGCTTATAAAATTCTTCATTATCAAAATCTACTCTGCTGACATAAGACTTATCTCCCATCGCAATATTAAAGTTGACAAGCTCTATGTCCAGACTCCGCTCATTTTCATAGGTAATATCACTTGCGGAGTCCGTAAATATCTTTATCTTTTCCATCGGTGTATATCCTCCTCTTTATAAACTCGTTTCACCCCGAGCGATTACAGTATAACACATTTTACGAGCAAAATACAGAATTTTATGTTAAGATAGTTCTATATAACAAAACAAAGGAAAATATAAATAACCATGAACCACGAAGAACTTATTAAAGAAGAAAAAATATATTTTGAGCTGGTTACGCGGCTTGGCAGTGAAATGCTGGAAAACGGCGGAGAGATTTTCCGTACCGGAGACGTTATGACCTATGCCGCCCATGCTCTGGGTCTTAAGGATTTTAATACATTTGTCATCGCCAACGGCATCTTTGCATCCATGCTGACCGATGGTCAAACCTATTCCTGCCGTGTACGCTATATTTCACTGTCGCCTATCAATATCTGCCGCCTGGAGGCATTAAATACTTTATCCCGAAGAATTGTCGCCGGTCTGAAAAATCCGGCGGAGATTGAAGCCGAGTTGGACAGGATTCAAAGCCTTGAAGCCTCCGGCCATTGGATGAAAGTCCTGGGCTCCGGACTTGGCAGCGGCAGTTTCTGCTATCTTTTCGGAGGCAGCTTTTTCGACGCCCTGACCGCCTTTTTGGCCGGATGTATTCTTTATATTTTTGTGTTATACCTGCTCCCGAAGCTGTCCCTTCCTAAAATTATGTACAATATCGCCGCAAGTATCATTGCGGCCTGCGCGTGCATCTTTCTTTATTCGTCCGGACTCGGAGACAAACTTGACCTCATTACCATCGGCGCTCTTTTTCCGCTTGTCCCCGGAATCGCTTTGACAAATTCTTTTCGTAACTTTCTTGAAAATGACTACCTGGCCGGTATTGTCCGGCTGGTCGATGCTCTGGTCACCGTCGGAGGCATCGCCATCGGTGTCGGTATCGCAACCGCTTTGTTTTTATAATATAAGGAGGTTCTTATGTTGGAAATTTTATTTCAGTTAATCGCTGCCTTTATCGGAACGGTTTCGTTTTCCATACTGTTTAGTACGCCAAGCAAATATCTGCCGCAATGCGGTCTGGTCGGCGTTCTCGGATGGGGTGTATATCTTTTAACCCTGAACCTTTCCGGTTCTTCGGTCGCCGCTATCTTCGCAGCCAGCGCCATCCTCACCATCTGTGCCAGATATCTGGCCCGCTTTTACAAGGTAACCACAACCCTTTTCCTGATTTCAGGAATCTTCACCCTTGTTCCCGGCGCAGGCATTTATTACACGGCTTATTACACCATCACCGGACCGGGACAGACGGCTATCTATTATGGTATGAGCAGCTTAAAAACAGCGCTTGCCATCGGCCTCGGAATCGGCGTTGCCTATTCTCTGCCGCCAAAACTCTTCGGTTGGAAAAGACGAAGCTGAACCTTACTTTTCCAACAATTTTAAAATATCAGGAAATGGCTCCAGACTGCGTTTCAAAATCCCCTGGGTATGGGCAATCAAAATTCCATAATTTGTCATCGGCACGCCCTGCGCCCTTGCATATTTCTGCCGGTATTTCATTTCCCGTTCATTCAGCATACATCCGCCGCAGTGGACAATGAGCCCGTACCCACTTAAATCCTCCGGGAACTCCGTGCCCGAACTCCATTCATACTGAAAATGCTTTCCCGTATATGCTTCAATCCAGCGCGGTATTTTCACGGTGCCTATATCGTCGCACTGACGATGATGGGTGCAGCCCTCGGATATGAGAATCCGGTCGCCGTCCTTTAATCTGTCCAGCGCTCCCACACCCTGTACCGTCGATGCAAGACTGCCTTTATAACGGGCAAAAAGAATGGAAAAGGACGTCAGCAAAATATCTTCCGGCGTATCGGCAGATACCTGTTTAAACGCCTGACTGTCTGTAATGACCATCCTCGGTTTCCGGCCAAGCCCGGCCAGCGTCTGTTTTAATTCCGAATCTTTTACGACAACAGAAACCGCATCCGCTTCTAAAATGTCCCGAATAGTCTGCTGCTGAGGCAGAATAAGCCGCCCCTTTGGCGCGGCCGAATCAATCGGCACAACCAAAACAATAAAATCACCCGGCTGCACCAAATCCGCCACAATCCGCCGTTCTGAGGATTCCCTGACAGCCAGACGGGCAATCTTTTCTTTCAGCTCGTAAATGCCCGACTTCTCCCTGGCGCTGACCCAGATATAAGGTTCATCTGCCCCGTAAGAGCATACGGCGCATAAATCGCTCTTATTAAGGGCAATAATATACGGAATTTCCTTTTCTTTAAATAAACGGATAAGTTCGTCATCCGCATCCGTCAGGCCTGCAGTTCCATCAACCACCAAAACGGCCACATCTGTTTTATTCAATACCTGTCTGGTTTTTTTAATCCGCTCTTCTCCCAATTCGCCTTCATCGTCAATCCCCGGTGTATCTATTATCATCACCGGTCCCATCGGAAGCAATTCCATCGTTTTATAAACGGGGTCCGTCGTCGTTCCTTTTATCGGCGAAACGATAGCTAACGATTGACCTGTAACCGCATTGACAATACTGGATTTCCCCGCATTTCTTCTTCCAAAAAAACCTATATGCACCCGGTTTGCCGCCGGTGTCTGATTCATTCCCATTTTTTTCTCTCCTTTCCGCTTCCGCAAGCGTTCTGCTCTTTTTATTATACTTTATAATATATAAAATAAAAGGCGTTTTCACCAGGAAAATCTAACGGAGGTCTGTGTCCGATTCACCTTTGAAAACACCTTTTTTATTCGACTTTTACTTTGAAGTTTCTTCAAGTCCGTTCATGGACAAAAGCATATACCGGTCAACATCAAAGTGACGTTTTCCAACCTTGCGTACAGCTTTCACATCCCGGCGCTTAATCGCTTCGATAATTCCCAAATGGTCCCGATGAACAGACCTCATAGAATCCGGAAACATATCTTCCATCAACATAATTCTCTGTCCGCTGGATTCATACAATGTCCGAACCAAAATCGGAAAGATATCATTATGCGTTGCCTTCGCAATCTGCATATGAAGTTTTAAATCCAAATCTCCATATCCGATTTTTTCATTCAGACTTTTTTCCATCTGCTCATAAATTCTTTCCATCGATTCGATATCGTCCTTGTCGGCATTTAACGCCGCCTTTTCAAACATGGCCAATTCCAGCACTTCCCGAACTTCAAGTACCTGCATTTGGCTGTGACGGTCTTCATCCAGAATTCTTTCAAAATGTTTCACGAATCGGGCGTTCTGCTTATCCGTCACATAGGAGCCTTTCCCTGGCCGGATTTCTATCATGCCTCTGTCACCAAGCAAAACCAATGCTTCCCTCAGAACATTTCTGCTAACGCCATATTCCTGAACCATCGCCCGCTCCGATGGAAGCTTCTCTCCTACCGACATTCCCTTAATTCTTTCTTCCAGTTTTTTATATATATCTGTATACAGGTAATCCACCCGGTCGCCCCCTTTTTAACCAGGAATACTTATACTAAGCCCAAATTATATCATCCTTTTATTTGAAATGGCACCAGTATGTACCACACACTGATGCCATTTCTAACATGTATGCTTTATATGCTCTTAATAGCTTTTTTATTTACAGAATAGCGCCTACATAGCAGCATATACAAACGATAACTATGTAAAGTGCGCACCACTTAATTGTAGCGCTCATAATCTTACCATCAGAGCCTGTAACACTGATAGCCGCTGCGGCCATCGCGATACTCTGTGGAGAAATCATCTTACCGGCTGTCGCACCTGCGGAGTTTGCAGCTACCAGCCAATATGGGTCAATACCTAACTGATTTGCAATTTCTAACTGAAGTTTTGCAAACATTACACAAGCAGATGTTGCACTACCTGTTACGAAGCAGCCAATACCACCGATTAACGGAGCAATGATTGGATAGAAGCCGCCTGTCAGGGCTACCAAACCGTTTGCTAATGCGATAACCATGCCTGCATAACCCATCAATTTAGCGATGGAAACGATGAATACTACGGTAACAACCGCTTTCCAGTATTTCTTAATTGTTCCAACAAATTCTGCGCCAAGGTCGCCAACGCTTGCGCCCTGAATCAAAGCGCCGATGATACCGGCGATGAACATCCACACACCTGGCGTATTAATCCATGCGAAGGATACTGCTGCTGCGCCTTCGCCGGAGTAGAATGTAATTGTTGATTTAATGCCGCCCAATGCCGTATTAATCGGAGGAACCAGCTTGGAGGAACCAAGAATAAAGATAACGATTAATACGTAAGGAATCCATGCTTTAACAGCGCCCATCGAAGGTGCAGGAGCTGCTGCAGCCGCGCCGTCTTCTTTCTCTTCAAGTAAGTACTCTTCCGGAATATCCGCTTTGGAATTACGTCCCATGAAGATAACAACTACGAGGGAAACAATAGCACCGATAGTTACAGAAAGCTCAGGACCAACAAATGCAGAAATTACATAAAATGGTACATAGAAGGAAACTACGGAAGCAATCGTAATGCCCATAACGCCTTTGAAGGCTTTTGTGGATTTACCTACCAGTAAGATAATAACGAATGGAGATAAAATACACAGACCGCCTAACAGGAGCGCTGTAGGTCCGGATAAGATGGTTGCATCAAGTCCGGCTGTATTTGCCGCACTGATTGTCGGTGTACCAATCGCACCGAATGCAGGGGATGCTGCATTACCAATCAAACAGATAACAGCGGCTGCAATCGGGTCAAATCCCAAACCAACCATCATGGCCGCCGGAATAGCTACGGCTGTACCGAAACCGGCAATACCTTCCATAAAGTTACCAAAGCACCATCCAAGAAGAAGCGCTGCAACACGCTTATCGTTGGAAACGGATGCCAGCATGTTCTTGATAACATCCATAGCTCCTGTACGTAAGCTCAGGTTGTATACGAACATGGCACCAAACATAATGATACCGATTGGCCATACGGCGGCGCAGACACCTTCAACGGTACCTGTAACAACTTCCATAATGGACATACCATATATGGCGAGACACTCAACGGCCGTAATAATAAGGCCGATACCGCAGGCATTAAAACCTGACATTTTGAAAACTGTCATGGATACGATTAACCATACAATAGGTATAACCGCGAGAATAACTTGTAATAACATAACCCTCTCCCTTTCTTTGGTTAAATTTGCTTTTAACTGGTCCTACCAGTTCTACCAGCCATTACGTTGTCATTATAACACTCTTTGGCAAAATTGTCTATAAATTTTTCTCGTTAATTTAATAACTTTTGACAACTTGTACAAAACTTCGGAAAACAGAGCTTTTTTACATAATTGTTACACAAAAAAAGATTCATGAAATCATCATGAATCTTTTTTGTGAGCGCGAGACGGGATTCGAACCCGCGACCCTCGCCTTGGC
>CABUAW010000009.1 GCA_902489645.1 uncultured Lachnospiraceae bacterium
CCGCCGGACGGAGAATTGCCAGAAGGCGAACAGATGGTGCCGGACGGAGAACTGCCAGAAAACGGCCAGACCGTGTCGGAGGATGAAACTTCGGACAGTGCCAAGGGCCTGAAAGCCGGAACAGCAATTTATCTGAATGGCGGCGATTTTAGTGTGGATTCGTCGGACGACAGTATTCATTGCAACGGAAATATTACTGTAAATGATGGAACCTATATCATGAAGTCGGGAGACGACGGCGTTCATGCGGATAATGCGCTTGTGATTAACGGCGGTGTCATTCAGATAAATAAGTCCTATGAGGGACTGGAAGGTCTGACCGTGGATATCCGGGGCGGAGACATTGATGTGACGTCCACCGATGATGGAATTAATTCGGCCGGAGGCAGCGACACCCTGAACGATGGACGTCCGGGACAAAACAACTTTGTGTCGGGAGAGGATTGCTGGATACGTATCAGCGGCGGTGAAATTTATGTGAAAGCGGCGGGCGACGGCGTGGATTCCAATGGAAATTTATATATGGATGGAGGTATGCTTGTCGTTGAGGGGCCGGAGGATTCGGCCAATGGCACATTGGATTATTCAGGTGTCGCCGAGATTACCGGAGGAACCTTCGTTGGTACGGGAAGCTCCGGTATGGCGATGGCTTTTAGTGATTCCTCTTCGCAGTATTCTATAAATGTTGTCACGGATACGATGCTTCCTTCGGGAACGCCGGTGACATTGACGGACAGTGCGGGGAAGGAAATTCTCAGCGTTTCACCGACGAAGTCATTTAACTGCATCCAGATAAGTTCCTCTCTGCTTGTTTATGGCGAGACGTATACCGTATCTTATGGGGAAGAAACGTCCGTCGAAGTAACGGTAGACAGTATTTCCACGTGGAGCAGAAAATAGAGAGCAGAAAATAAAGAATAAAAAAATATCCCCTGTGACCGGGCGGTGCGCGCCCTGTGCCGCAGGGGATAAAACGATGTAAGTATGTTATTTGTTTCGTTTTAACAGGCGTATTTTAAAGGCACGGATTTTCGACATATATGTCAATAATCATATAAACAATAAAGGCCGCCAGCCCAAATAAAAAATATTTTTCTTAAAAACTGACCCATCTTCTTTTGACTCATCATATATGCGTCCCTTTCGCAAATCGTATAAACCTTCTCATTAAGAAAAGTACAGGACATAAAACGAGAATCGATAATTCTTCGTTAAAATTGTTTTACAGGGTAAATACTATTTTAACAACGAAGGAGGTTCTATAAAATGCCGAATAGTGTATATGGATACATCAGGGTGTCCACAAAGGACCAGAATGAGGACAGGCAGCGGATTGCTTTAGCTGAATTTCCGGTGCCGGAGGTAAATGTTTTTATGGACAAATTGAGCGGAAGAGATTTTAATCGCCCCCAGTATCGGAAGCTAATAAGAAAACTCCGTCCCGGCGACTGCCTTGTGGTGAAGGCCATTGACAGATTGGGCCGGAATTATGAAGAAATTCTGGAGCAATGGCGAATTATTACAAAGGAAAAGAAGGCGGATATTGTTGTTCTGGATATGCCGCTTCTGGATACCCGGCAGACCGGACGGGATTTGACAGGCACCTTTGTGGCGGATTTGGTACTCCAGATTCTTTCTTATGTGGCTCAGACAGAGAGGGAAAATATTAAACAGAGACAGAAGGAGGGAATTGCCGCCGCAAGGCTTCGCGGCGTCCGGTTTGGACGGCCAAGGAAACCGCTGCCGGAAAACTTTGAGCAGGTGAAGCGGGATTGGGAAGACAAGAAAATAACTTCGAGAGAGGCCGCCAAACAACTTTCGATTGCCCAGGATACGTTTCTCAGATGGGCGCGGGAACGATGAGGGTATCGATTTAAATTTGGAAAAAGTAGGAAATATCGGTCAGGCGTTTTTACATATTTTCAGACATATTTTGCGCGTTTTTTCGCCTGAAAACTGTTTCTTCTTATTATAACATCGAAGAACGATAAAGTCTACTTTATCGTTCAAAGCTCGAAAGCGTGCGATAGAGCAGGGTGACACTTTATTATTCAGCTCTCCGGCCTGTGAGAAGGAAAAAATAGGAGGAGAGGAAAGTGAAACTAAGAAGAAAACTTCAAATGTTTGTGTCGGTGATTCTCACTATGGTTATGGTTTTGTCTTTGACAACCATAGCTTTTGCGGATGAATTTGATGCCGCTTCGGGAATCGGAGAGACGTCCTCGGAAGAATCATTCGATACGGAGTCAACTCAGGAGGAAACTTATGGAGATGAATCCGTTACAGAAGAGACTGAAAATTTAGACAGTACGGATGAATCGAAAGAAGAGGAAGACGAAAACGTTCAAAAAGAAGGTGAAACGGAAGAAACAAAGACAGATGAAGGGATTGCGCTGATGTCTGAGGCGGATGGAAAAATTACTCCGGATATGAGCAAAGAGGAAATTCAGGCGGTTTTTGACGCAAAGGATGAAGTTACATTTGCAGCCGGAGCTTACACGGGGATTAGCGTAACTATAAATAAGTCAGTGACAATCCGTGCAGAGGGACCTTTGGAATTTACGGGAAACGGAAAGTCTGCGGAAGGACAAAGCCATTATCCGTTTTTGATTGGCAACGGGGCAGCGGTCACATTTGAAAATGTAACGCTCCAGTCGTCAAATTACGACGGCTTCATGAAAATATCCGGTGGAACTGTCAGCTTAAACGGCGGAAGTTTTAATGTTACGGGTCTGGGACATGGCTGTGTGTTTTTTATCGGTTCAAATGCGAATACCCTGACTATTCAGGACGCTGCTTATACAAGCAACGGAAATAGCGGGGATTCAATGGTCTCCTATGCAAGCGGCGAGGTCCGGATTAACTTTATAAATAGTAATACGGATGTGTCAAATAATGCAAATTCCAACACAGGGCACGGAATTTGGAATCAGGGCGGCAAAATGAGTGTTGAAATCAACGGAGGAACCTTCAATTCCAGCGGGAATACCTGGGCGGGAATTACTCTGATTAATAAATGGGCAGATTTCAACGGCTATGATTATGGCTATTCGGAGGATAATCTTGTTATCACAAACGGCGCTCAGGTGACGATGAGTAATAACGGAACCTATGGATATAACAATGGGAACCTGACAATTAGTGATTCTGTCTTTACGGCAGAAAATAATGCGGCCCGTGATAATATTGCGTGTTCAAATCTGAATGCTGTGAACAGTACAATTAATGTCAATGGGGCAAAGGGAACCCAGTCTGAGGGCAGATATTGGACCTATGGTAATGGCCTGGATGTCGGAGGCAATCAGATATACATTGAAGGAACTTCCATTAATGCGGCGAATAATTGCCGTTCAGGAATTTATCTGGGTTATGCTGTCGGCGATTTTAGTGAAATTGGAGCGGCCCAGGCTTTGGCCGTAATTAAGAGCAGTCAGCTCAATGTCAGCGGCAATGGAAAGTCGGGACTTGATATTGTCAATGCCGCCGAGATAGACAGAACGACAATTAATGCCTCTTCAAATGCTCTGGCAGGTATCCATTTTAATAACGGAAGCAATATTATTACTGAATTTGATTTGAGTTCTCATTCAAATTACGACCCTTATAACAACAGTGACCCAAGCGGAAATTCGGTGTTAAATAATACGACGGTAAATCTGAATGGAAATACGACAGGCATTGTTCTGTCAAGAGAATTAAATGTTTGTGATTCTGTCATTATGAATACGGGAAATACTTCGCAGGGAATTAAATATGAGACAGGAGAAACAGCCGTATATAAAGAAAACGGAAACACTGTCGCAGCCATTTCTTCCGACGGTTCGGAAACTGAGGGCGACAACACAAATCAATGGACATTGATTGAGGCAGGTTCTTTCCAGGGAAACCGGGATAAGATGACGGGCGACTATGCGCTGAATGGCGTAAAGGCAGAGGATGAAATTTATACCGCTCCGGTGAATTCGGACGGAACGAAGCTGACCCGTTTTAATTTGAACAGGGAAGTAAATCCGGAAGTCGGAGCAGATGGGGAACAGAGCTTTGTTTATCATGACCCGAATACAGGGAAGGCATATACATATACTTTCCAGTATAATGGGGAAGGCGAAGATTTAATTGAAGGTGAATCAAACAATGCGTATGTTTGGGCTCCGGTATCCATACTTCATTATGATGCCACGGAAGGGCGGATTGTAAGTGATGCCGAAAATGTGAAAAAAGCAGCGGATTCGACGGCTTATGTGGGACAGCAGGCGCTGCAGAATACGCGCGGCGACGGCTCGGCCGTCGGTAATGAAGCCGGTAAGTATACGGGAAGTAACAGATATGCAACGGATTATACAATCTATGGAAACAGTCTCCGGTTAAGTGAAGGCCGGCTTGCGGCTGCGGCGAAGAGCGGTTATGTATTTTCAGGCTGGTGGGTATGTGTTGAAGATGGTACGGTCGTTGACATATCTTCAAAATTACCGGGAAGCGGAAGCGCGGACGCATGTGAATCCTGGCAGGAATTTTATAATCTTTTGAATACTCCGGTGGATGAAACAACTCCGCTCAGTGATACATTGACTGTGGGAATGGATGCGGACGCCCAGTTTACAGTCTATGCAAAATGGTCTAAAAATACGGGCGAGACGCCGGAAACACCGGAGTGGAGCATTTCCAAAAGTAAAACAGCGACGGCGCTGGACGAAAACTTTGAATCGAAGGTAACGCTCTCACTTCCGGCCGCAGACTGGAAGCGGGATATGGATGTTGTTTTTGTACTGGACAAGTCCACCAGTCATAAGCAGACGGATATTGTAAATCAGGCCGTTGGTATGCTGGAAAGCTTATCGGAAAAAGACAACCTGAATGTAAAAGCAGGCGTTGTCGTATTTGCCAAAGATTTACTGGAAGAGAGCAGCCAGTCCCTTGTTAAGCTGGATGCTTTTGGCTTGTCAGATTTGGAAGCAGTTATGAAAAAGGACTTCGATGAGGAATCCGGAACAAATCTTCAGGCAGGTGTGGAAGCAGCAAGAGAACTTTTAAATGCCGATACGGAGGTGGAAGCACAGGATAAATATATTGTGCTTTTAACAGACGGCGGCGCACGGCAATTTTTAAATGAAAATGGAGAAACGGTTTCCCAGGTATTTCATCCGAATGAGAGCGGAAACTGGTGGGGAAGCAATTCAGATTTTACAGATGGACGGTATTTGGCCGGAAATGACGCCGTAAAACGGACCTTTGAGGAAGTATGGGCGGATACTCAGAACGTGGAGGATAATACTTATACGGCAACAGAGGCCGAAAAGGACAGTATTACCGGCGCCGGCTGGGATACGGTAAAGGGCAGCCCGAATTATTATACAAGTCTGGAACGCGCCGTTTATTATGGGGCAAAATCCATTGTGAATGCTTCGAATGAGGCCAATGTTATATTTGCGGCGTATCCGTATTATAAAGGCAATGCCTGCAGTAATCTGTATGATTATACGGAGAGCTTTAAAAACTGGCTGAGTACAAATCAGATAGTAAGTATGTATAATACGGAAAATCTGAATCCTTCTGAAATTTTTGAGAAAATAGAAAATGAATTGATTTATGCAGTCGATGCAGGAAGTACCGTGCTGGATGTCATTGGCTATGATGATGATTACAATAACGGAATGGGTTATCATTTTGATTTTGTAAACGATGCTGAGAAACTGACGCTGACTGTGGCCGGGGAAACATTGACTGTGACCCGGGTGGATGATACGACATTTGGTTTCGGCGATGCCGACGGCAGTAAAGACGGAACAACCTACCCGTTTGTTCTGCATTACTATCCAAACGGTACGAGCCATGCCGGAAGAGTTATTGAGGACGAGTGCTTTGTATGGGATATTAATGTGCCGGTGATGAAGAATGCACAGGTACAGATGACTTACACAGTTCTTTTGACAGACCCGACAGAAACGGCGGGAACTTATACGGAACTGAATACAAACGTAGAAGCTGTTCTCTATCCGAAGGAT
Organism: uncultured Lachnospiraceae bacterium; assembly: GCA_902489645.1. GTDB lineage: Bacteria > Bacillota > Clostridia > Lachnospirales > Lachnospiraceae > Frisingicoccus. The sequence goes on from CABUAW010000009.1 coordinate 6,003, forward strand.
AGCAACGGAGAGGAACTTTCTCCGGAATGGTTTGAACGGCCAACCGTGGAATATACGGTAGAAGGCGAAGAGCCGACAACGCCGGAAGAGCCGACAACACCGGAAGAGCCAACGACACCGGAAGAGCCGACGACACCGGGAGAACCGACGACACCGGGAGAGCCAACAACACCGGAAGAACCGACGACACCGGAAGAACCGACGACACCGGCAGGCCCGACAACACCAACAGGTCCGTCAACGCCGAATAAACCAACGACACCGAACAAACCTGTAACGCCAAATAAAACAGCGACATCCAATGGACCAAAAACAGGGGATGAGATGAATTTAGTGCTGTGGATAATTATTTTGGCCGCAGCGGGCGCCGTTGCCGTTGATTTGGGAGTTTACCTTGTAAAGACCCGTAAACGTTAATTCGTCGGAAAACTATGTCAGACAGGCTTTATTATTCAATAACGACACGGAAATTTATTTTGAGAACTTCACATGACGGGTGGCTTTTGGCCACCCGGAAGCTCTACAATGAGGTCTTATATTTCTATTACCGGTTGTTTTTGGAACATTCCGAGCTTTATGCGCTGGGGAATCAAAAGACGCTGAGAGAATTGGAACGGATGACGATTGTCGGCAGAGATAAACAGCCGGTCGAAGAGCCGCTTCCGTGGAAAGGATTTCCGCTATATTTGCGAAGAGCGGCGATTAACGCCGCATTGTCTGCCGGAAGAAGTTACCTTGCAAGGGATAAACAGGCATTTCCGAGTGAGACATTTTCGGCGAGTATTAATCTTTATAAGGGCAATTACAAAAATCTGGACAGCCGTTGCATTACGATAAAGGTCTGGAATGGAGAAAAATGGCAGTGGCTGAAATGTCGGCTGTATCGAAATCATCTTCCCGAAGACGGAATCTGTCTGTCTCCCAGGGTGGTATTTAAGGCAAATGGGATGGAGCTTCATGTGCCCGTTCAGCAGACCGTGCCGAATGGGAAACCCCTGAGAGAAAGAATGGGAAGCGAACTGCGTATTTGCAGCCTGCAGTTTACCAATGGGGATACCTTTGCCGTCGCCTGTATATTGAACAGGGAAAATGAATTGGAGGCTGCCCGCTTTTTTCGGGGCGGCAAAACTTATGCCGCGCGGTACAACCGGATTTTGGATAAGATTAAAAAATCCCGGGAGGCTGTCGGAAATGAATTCCGGACTTCGGCCGACAGTGAATCCGCAGGCAGGAATAATAAGCGGTATTGGAAAAAGCTGAAATGGTTGAGAGAAGACACAGCCCATCAAATCAGCCGCCGTATCGTGGATTTTTGCCGGGAGTCCGGTGCGCAGGTCATTGTACTGCCGAAGTATAGCAGAGAGTTTTCAAAATATGTCATGATATCCGTTGGGGATGGGTCGCCTTTGCGCCTAAATGACAAGGTACGTACTCTGCTGAGGTATAAAGCCTGGCAGGAAGGAATTCTTGTGATAGAATCCGAAGTGTCGGATATTGGAAGATATTGTGCGCTATGCAAAGCTGCGGTACATATAAAGGGCGAGCTTTTTATATGTGAAAACGGACATCAGGGGAATCGACGGATAAATGCAGCGAAAAATCTTGGCAGAAAGACTTATGAAAATTTAGATAGACACATGCAATAGAGCATTGTTTATAGCGGGAAACTGCGAAGAGGATTTGACCCAGAGGGTGAAATCCTTCGGTTGGATATCGCCGGACGGCCCGTTTGGGGTCGTCAAAGAGTGGTCAAAAGAGCGATGGTTTGCGGCAGTAAATTGCCGGAGAAAATTGCGGCTTGCGGCCGAGAATATCCGAAGTTATATAAAAAAGTGTATATACGAAACTCCGGATTCTGAAGGTTAACGGAATCCGGAGTTTTTTAATGTAAATGGCGTTTGTTTTTTAAAAATGCGATATAGTTTGCAACGTCCTCAAGCTCAGCCTCTGTTAAATCGCCTGTATCCAGATGGGCGGCAATCGTATGGGGCGTATTGGAGACAATTTCGCCGTTGGCCAGCGCGTCGGCGCTGATTTCCAGAGCATTGCAAATCTTGATAATATTGTCCATATTCGCTTTTCGGACACCGCGTTTAAAAATGCTGTCCATTGTCGAATATGGCATGTCGATGGTCGTAGTGAATTCCCGGACGCTGCGATATCTGCTTAAAATTAAATGTTTTAATGAATCTTCAATATTTCCCATAGGACACCTCCTGATTATGAAAATATCATATCATATTTTTTGAACCCTGACAAATGTATTTACGAAAATTCGTAAAAACGTGTTGACATTAACGATTATTCGTGTATAATAAAGATAAATAAACGAAAATTCGTGAATTCGATGGAGACAGATATGAGAAAGCTATTATATTTTTATGCGGATTGGTGTCCGCCTTGTAGGTTTTATGCAAATATTGTGATAAAACCTTTGGAAGAAAAAATAGGAAAAAATTTAGTTCAATGGATTGATGTGCAGAAAAATCCGGAATTGGCCAGGAAATATTTGGTGGACAAGCTGCCAACGATGGTGATTATTGATGATGATGATATTTTGTTAAATCATTATGGAAGTCTTACGTTAGATGTCCTGGAAAATTTCTTTAAGGAATAACGGCAGATTTAAATTGCCTTATTTATAAATTGTCCAGACCTGTATGACATAAAACTGTAGGTTGGTCCAGGAGGTTTTAGATGACAGATATCGAAATAGCTGCAGATGTTTTTGAGAAGGTCTATAAAATTTCTGAAGGATAAGAAATTTTAAAATTACAGAGAGGGAAGAAAAAATGTTAAAGAAGGTAGGATTTAAGAAATTAATTTCTGCAGTTCAGGATAATATCAACCGGAATGCAGGAATTGTGTGCTGCGATGTCATACCGGAAAATGGCCAGGGCCCATATTGCTTTATTCGTCAGATTGATAAAAGTTCAAAAAAGATAAAGCCCGTATATATTGAAACGTTTTCGATACAAATCTGTGTTGTGCCAGGAAATGGTGAAGACGAGGATTTATTTGCAGTGGTTCATAAAGTCGAGGAAGGTTTGACTGAGGAAATTTCTCTTCCTGAAGGTGTGGAACTCCTTTTACAGGCGGGAAAGGAACTGTCTGTATTATGCGGAGACGAAATGACAAAACGGCAGGCGGAATTAATTTATGAATTTAAAGTGGTATATCCGCTTGAGGAAAAAGCTTAAAAAAGAAAGGATGTAATAATTATGCCAGAAAGTACAAATTTTGATTCAGATGTTTATTGTGATTTTAATGGAGCATCAGCAAAGGCTGTTGCAGGAAAGGATATTTTATTATGCGTTTTTAATTCCACCGGAGACAAACTGATGGCAATCTCAGGGCAGCAGGGACTGAAGCTGACTCGGTCTGCCGAAACAATTGAAGTGACAAGTAAAGATAGCCAGGGATGGAAGTCTTCGCTGGCTGGACTAAAAGAATGGTCCATTGATAACGAGGGATTGTATGTGCTTTCCGAAGAAACGCATGAAGGACTTGGTAAAGCATTTACGAATGGAACAATGGTTTGCGTGAAGATTATTAATAATAAGACGAAAGCAGCTTTATTTGGTGGACTTGCTTATATCACAGAATATACTGTTGAAGCACCGTATGATGAGGCTGCGACCTATTCTATCACATTAGAGGGTAATGGCCCGTTAGTTGATTTGACAGGGCTTGAAACAGCAGAGGCAAATCTTGTTACAGCAATGCCGGAATGAGAAGGAGAGTTATATGTTTGCGATTGAAGGAAAAGAATATGATTTAAAATTTAATTTAAAAAGAATTCAGTTAATTGAAAATACTCTGGGTGGTAAATCTTTTATGTCCATGGCTAAGGAAACTGGAGGTCTGTTTGGAATTACAGAATTAATGACTATGACTGCATTTGCTTTAAGAGAAAGTGGTGAGGATATGTTTGTTCCGTATAAAAAAGGAATGGAAATTGCTGAAGAACTTTTATGCACAAAAGGATATGAAGCCGTTTGTGAAGCCGTACTTGAGCAGATACAGAAGGATTGTCCTTTTTTCTTCCGGGCCGGTTAATTGAATTTGAGTATTTAGAACCTTCTGTGCTGGATGAGGAAGTGCGTGAAATGGCGTATCCATATCAGGATGATATGGATTTCGCCTTTTACGCAGTCCATTTTCACTATTCAAGGGAAGATTATGAGGCGCTGACACCCAGACAAAAGATTTTTATCATGAAAGAATGGGAAAATTATCTTGTTAGCAGTACAACTCATATTCGAAATGCGGTACAGAATGGATTTTACAATGTCAATCGACCGAAGAATAAGAGATATTTACCTTTATGGAAAAAACGTATACAAAAGATTGAAAATAAAGAAGAATTGAAACATATGGCAAATGCTATCCAGAAAAGTGAAAAAATCAAGGGAACAGCATGGGTCGATATTGTTTATAAAGCAAATGGAATGAAAAGAAGATATCAATAGAAAGGGGTGAAAGAATGGCAAATAAAACAATAAAAGACATTGATATAAAAACGGTGACGGAAGATTTGAAAAATTTAGAAAAAACTGTAGGTGGAATTTCGGGAACGGTTGGAACTCTCCAAGGGGCTATTAGCAGCCTAGATGCTTCTTTAAATCAGTTCGGTGGAGCGGAGACTATGATAAGTGCTTTTGAAAATTTGGGTAATCAGGTATCTTCCCTGGATTTTTCAAATTTTAGTGGTTTAGAAGATGTAACATCCGTTTTACAGACAGCTAGTGACGGATTAACGACATTTAAAGATGGAATATCTATTGTGGTATCGTCGATGGAATTGATGACTCCGGCTTTTGAAGGCGTAAATTCTATATTTGATTCAATCGGAACAGGAGCAACGGCATTATTCAAGAAAATTACCGATGAGATTTCTACAGCGAATCCGGTAATTGGAGAAACTGTGAATGTGATTATGGAAAAAATAGGATTAGTTGCACCGGCATTACAAAGTGCTTTTAATATGATAGGTATACTTCCGTTAGTAGTAGCGGGCTTTGGGCTCCTACAGTCTATCTTTGGTGAGCAGATAACAATGTTTTTACAATTGGCTATGGAGCAGGGACCTCAGATTATCAGTAATTTATGTGCAGGAATCATAGAAGGCATCCCGTTACTGATTGAACAAGGTATGTTTTTATTAACAAATTTACTGGATGCTATTATTGCAAATTTACCAATGCTAATGCAAGGGGGCTTTGAAATTATTTCTACATTAATTACGGCTATGTCAGAAAAGCTTCCAGAATTGCTTCCGTTGGCATTATCACTAGTGCTTACATTTGTAGATGGACTTGTAGAAAATCTTCCCAATATTATTACTGCAGGAATGACAATGCTGAAATCACTGGTTACGGGTATTGTTAATCAATTTCCTTTGCTGGAGGAAAAGGGACCTGAAATAATTAAGAACTTTGTGTCAAAATTGTTGTCAATGATTCCGGAGGTCATTCAAACAGGAACAGAGATATTGCTGCAGTTGGTTGTAGGAATTATGAGAGCGGTAGTGGATTTAATAGCGGCAGGATATTTAATTATTGATACGCTCTTAGAAACGTTTGTTGCAAAAACTACACCTATTTTTAATGCCGGGGCAGACATTCTTGAGAAAGTGATTGAAGGGTTTGTCGATGCTATATCCAGCGTTGCATCTGCCGTAAGACAGGTTGTCGAGAAAATATGCAACGGTTTTAAGAATACAGATTGGATTTCTGTTGGCATAAATATTATTGACGGAATTGTGGAAGGTGTGTCCGGAGCGGCGAGTAGATTAGCTAATGCGGCGGCTAATGCAGCCAGAAATGCATTAGAGGCCGTTAAAAACTGGCTGGGTATTGCTTCTCCATCAAAGGTTTTCAGAGATGAAGTTGGAAAATACATGGCGTTAGGTATTGGTGTTGGGTTTGAGGATAATATTCCAATCCATGCTCTACAGAGTGACATGAGCAGCCTTCTTGATAATCTGGAAGGCTATAATATGGGCGCGCTTAGTCTGGATGCAATGCGAAGCGGAAATAGTGCAGGATATAGTACAGGGCCCTTAGAAAATAGCCGACAGCTTATGAAGCAGATTATTTTAGAGGCTATTAATGAATCAAATCTGGACCGCGATATGGCACGAAGTGTCAGTGCAGCTATGGAAGGCGTAGGGATTTATTGTGACCGCAGACAGATTGGAAGGCTTAAGTTAGGATAAGGGGGGATAGAATGAAGTTTGTTTATAAAAATAGCCGGGGAGAGGAACTGAATTTATCAGAATGGCCTTATAGTCTGCAGTCCGAAAATATTGTGGATTATGAATGGAGCTATGAAAATATTACATATGGTTTGGAACGGTCCAAGATTACCCATTTTTATAAGAAAATTACAGAGATTCCGGTAGAACTTGTAGTGTATTCGGACAATAAAGAAGAGTATGTGAAGGCAATGAATCATTTTTTTGAGGTGGTTGAATATGATGTTGCCAATAAAATTCCAGGTCAATTATATTGCAATGGTAGCTGCTATTTAAACTGTTATATTTTGGGGAGTGAAAAGCAACATTGGAAAAAAGGCATACGGTTAAATTGGTATACTTTGACGATTGTAGCCGAGAATCCAAGCTGGATTATCGAGAGCAAAAAGTCTTACGAAGTATCCTTTGAGAAAGAGGGAGGAGGCTTGGACTATCCTTTTGATTATTTGTATGATTTTTCTTCAAAAGTTATATCCGGCACACTGGAGAATAAAGGACATTTGCCAATGGATTTTAGGATGATTATTTATGGACCGACAGTAAATCCAGAAATAGCGATTGGAGATAATAAATATAAGGTGATGACGGAAATCGGAGCAGGAGAGTATTTGGTTATTGACAGTCAAAAGCATTTGGTAGCTCAGTATGATAATGTGGGCAGAGAAACGAATAAATACAATGCCAGGGATAAAGAACACGAGATTTTTTCGCAGATTCCATCGGGAATGCACTCTGTCGTTTGGGATGGCGCTTTCGGTTTTGATGTGATTACATATATAAAAAGGAGTGAACCGGAATGGATTTTATAATTGCCGATAAAAATGGTAACGAGATTGGTATTTTAGAAGAGCGACAGTATATCGATATGGATATTGGAAATAGTAATGATTTTGAAATCCAGGTGAGTCAATCCTTATATAAAAAATATAAAATTGGCGTGGATTATAGAATCTGTGTTTCTGGTGAAGAGTATGGCGGCATTATTGATAAGATTCAGACTGTTTCAACGGATGATACAGTTATTTTATCAGGAAAAACATGGCGGGGACTTCTTACACAGAAAATTATTGAGCCTCCGTCCGGGGAAGATTACAGGATAGTCAGCGGAGATGCTAATGATATCATCAATGATATAATTTGTTCAGCATTTGATGGTATATTCCGCTGTGAGAAGAAATTTAAAATTGATATAAGCAATTATAAATTTGACCGATATGTTGATGCTTTATCAGGAATTGAAAAAATGCTGTTTGAGAAGGATGCGAGAATTCATATTGCTTATAACTCGGGAGAGGCTAAAGGCACGGGCTTTGTAGAAATAGGCGCTGTACCCAGTCATGATTATTCCAATGAAATCGAATATTCCAAAGAAGGAACCTTATCCTTATTATCTTTTAGCTATGAGAAATATACCGGAGGTATAAATCATCTTATTTGCCTTGGAAAAGGTGATTTGAAAGACCGCATGGTCATCCATTTATATGCCCAGGCGGATGGAAGCATCGGTAACGAACCATTTTATACAGGTAAAGATGAACGTATCAGTATTTATAATTATTCCAGTGCGGAATCCGCGGAAGAATTACAAAAGAAAGGCATGAATGAACTGAGAAAGCTGATGTCTTATGAATACATGGATATGGATTTAAATAATGATACGCTTTCTGCTTTAGATGAAAAAAGTGTCGATGTAGCTATCGGAGACAAGGTTGGAGGACGAAGTGGAGATGGTGAAGAGTATTTATGTAAGAGAATTACACAAAAAATTGTCCAGGTAAAGGACGGGAGAGAATCTATCAGTTATAAAGTTGATGGAGATATGTTTAAAAGTGCTTCAACGAGAACCCCTGCGGAGCCGGAAGATAAATATCAGAATCAGATTAATGTGTTGAATGATGATGTCACTGACCTGAAGGGGGATATGGATTTGAAAATGGATGCAAAAGATTTGTATGATTTTCAAACGATACTTGAAATGGGCAATGCAGCATGGGAACAAAAAGGTCATGTATTAATAGGTCGTGCAAAATTAACTGGAGAAGTCAAACCACCTGGCTCAAGTACTTGGAATGAGGTTATTATTATAGCTCAGAATAGTATGGCAGGGATAAACGGGGCAAAATTCAGGATTATGGCAATAGATCAATCCAATTTAGTAAATGTGTATTATGGGGTAGCAACATCTGATTCATCAGGACAGTTGTCCCTGTCATGGTCAAGAAATGTACCAACAAATTCTTCTGGGAATATATGGTTTGATTGTTCATCTGCACAGAGATTAATTGCCTTTACGAATGTAGGACCAAATAAAATGACGGCTTATCTTGTGTCAGGGACACCAACAAATTCTTCTGGCGCAAGGGTGTTTTTATGGGATGAAACAAAAAGGCAAAGCGTGTGGGGGTATTGCGATAATGATTTTTCTTTTAAAATTTATGCTAAAGCCATTTTGAATGGATATGCGGAAATGCAACTGGCGCCAATGTCATGGTTGGCCGCCAGAAACTCTGAAAAAGTATTTTCTGGTTTGACGGGAACAGATACGACGGGACTGTATCCAATACTTAGGGAAAAAACAAAATCCGGTGCATGGATTGCAGGAACAATAGGAGAAGATTTTTACTGTGGCTATGTGTTAGACAGCAGAACATCAAATGGAACAGATGGATTTGTTGAGATTACGTCAAAGGGACTTTTAAAAACAAGTGACAGTGTAAATATAGTCAGTTATGGAAAAGGGTATTATATAAACAATCAATGCGCCATGTATTCAACAGGCAACCAAAATCTTTATTTTCAGGCATCTGCTGAGAATAATTATAAATTGTTTTTGGGAGTTAGGAATAATTCATGGATGTTTGGACCAAATGTGAATGTAATGTTAACGCTGGGACAGCCAAATTATAAATGGGGAGTTATTTACTCTAACAGTGCAACAATCAGTACATCAGACAGAAATGAAAAACATGACATTATGGACCTTGACGGAGAACAAACGAGAAATTTGATTTTAGGGTTAAAACCCAAAAGCTATAAATTAAATAACGGCGAATCCGGCCGTACCCATTACGGAATGATTGCACAGGATTTAGAGGAATTGATGGGCAAAATTGGAATGGACAGTATGGATTTTGCTGGATTTATAAAGTCGCCAAAGACCGCTTCTGTGTATGATGATGAGGGGAATAGAATAAGTGAAGAAATTATACCTGGTGAATATACATATGGACTTCGATATGAGGAGTTTATACCGCCTATTGTAAAGGTTGTACAGGAGCAGCAAAAAGAGATTAATTTATTAAAAGAAGCAATCAGGGAACTAAAAAATATGTTGAATGGTTTGTTGGAGAATAGGAGTGAATAAGAATGGAAGACGTAAAAATCAGATTAATTACAGGCCACACTGGGCAAAATCATATTACCGCAGATGATGATGCAAGCAAATTGTCGGCCTTGATTGGCAGAGGGGAATATGTACTGGATGTAGGAACAAAGTTTAAATATGATAAAGTAAGTAACAATCAAATTGATATTCTGGATGGTGATGCCATATTTCAGGGAAGGCATTGTCGGGTAAGTCCGGATATGAGAATATCATGTGATATTGGTAATGGGACGCAAAATCAGTATAGGAATGATTTGATTGGCATTAAGTATAAGCGAATTGGAGCGGAAGAATCCGCATGGATTGCTGTTATCCAGGGAACGCCGGGGACTGTGGCCGAAGACCCACCGTATACAACCGGAAATATTGAAGAGGGAGCAACAGAACATTTCATGCCATTGTATCGTGTTACGGTGGATGGGGTAAGTGCAGTTTCTATTGTGCCGCTTTACAAGGTTTATAACAGAATCCCTAATTTTTCTTTTGGAACGGCAGACCCGGCTGGAGGAGAAGATGGAGATGTTTACTTTAAGATTATTGAATAGGCGGTGATAATTATGGGAGCATATGACACCTCAAATGAGTTGATATACAATAATAGGATATATCATGTGAATGATGTTATTAAACTGAATAATGGGGCACTTTATTATGACGCAGACGGACCATCACATACAAGCACAGATACATCGTGGCTTTATAGAATAGATACAATTTATCCAAATAAGAATATTCAATTACTGATACGGTATGTCAGCGGCTCGGCATATGAACAGGGGAATTTATCTGGATTTATTAAACCGGAACAGATTTCAGAAGGCGGAGCCCAATATCAGTCTATTTATAGCTTCAATGCCAATGGAGGTTCAGGAGCCCCTGGAGCCGGAACGAAAACTTACGGAAAAGTGTTCGTTTTTCCAGCAACAAAACCGACGAGAACGGGATATTCATTTTTGGGATGGAGGAATGATTCCGCAGGCGGAGCAAAAAATTTTCAGCCGAATGAACAGTTCTGGGGACCGGATACGAATGTGGAATGGAAAGCTCAATGGCAAGCCAATACATATACGGTTACATATAATGCAAATGGCGGGAGCGATGCGCCAACTGCACAAACAAAAACACATGGTGTAACGTTAACGTTGAGTACCATAAAACCGACCAGAGCAGGATATACGTTTAAACAATGGAATACGGCATCCAACGGTTCAGGTACAGGCATTGCGGCAGGCGGAGCGTATACGTTGGAAAATAATCGGACGTTATATGCAATTTGGACAGCCAATAGTTATACATTAACCGTAAATCCAAATGGAGGCACATGGAATACATCAACGTCTTCACAGACATTTACTCAGGTGATGGCCTCTACAAAAACAGTGAGTAATCCGTCAAAGACAGGATATACTTTTGCTGGATGGACGGTTTCCGGTTCTGGTTCCGTGTCGGGTACAGCGTATACGCAGGGGGCCGGTAATTGTACATTAACAGCAAAATGGAATATTAACAGTTATGTGCTTACAGTAAATCCTAATAATGGCAGTTGGAATGGCAGTACAGCAAATCAGAATTTTACTCAGAATTATAATACGACGAAATCTATAGCGAATCCGACACGAACAGGATATATATTTAAAGGGTGGAGTAAATCCGGAAGCGGTTCACTTTCTGGAACAACCTATACTTATGGGGCCGGTGCAGGTACACTGACGGCACAGTGGGAGCGTATTGTATATACAGTGACATTTGATGCATCGGCCAACGGAGGAATACCGAACAGTACACGTTTTGTGAATCACGGAGATAAACTGGGGACACTTCCAGTGCCGGAAAAACGATATTATAAGTTTGTTGGATGGTTTACGTCAGTCAGTGGAGGAGACATGGTTTCATTTGAGCAAGTTATCACAAAAAATGTGACTTATTATGCTCAATATAAAATTGATGCTTCGGCTTCTTTAGTTATTGGTGGTCAGAAAAAAACGGTGATTGCCTATGTGAAAAAGGCTGGAGCATGGAAAAAAACTTTGGCGATGGTAAAGGTTGATGAGGGGTGGAAAAATTCTATAGGGGCACTTTAGATAGAAAGGATGATTCGAATGATGAAAATAGTTGATGTAAGTACATTTCAGGGAAAGATTGACTGGAATACGGCGAAGCACCATATTGACGGCGCTATTATCCGTTGTGGGTATGGCGACGACGATGTGAGTCAGGATGATAAATATTTTGAGAGAAATATTTCTGAGTGCGAGCGTTTAAATATTCCTCACGGGATATATTTGTATTCTTACGCCTCAACAGAAGCCCATATGCAGTCGGAGGTCAAACATATCCTTCGGCTGGTTAAGGGGCGAAAACTGCAATTTCCAATTTACATTGACCTGGAAGACGCGTCCCTCAGGCCGCATTTTAATGCGGAGCTGTTTTGCAAGATGGGACAGCAGATGGAAGACGCCGGCTATTGGTTTGGCGTTTATGCGAATTTGGATTGGTTTCGAAACACGATTGGCAATTCCCTGGACCGGTTTACCCGCTGGGTGGCCCAGTACAATGTAACGCTGGACACCTATGGAGATATGTGGCAATATACAAGCCAGGGAAGTGTTCCGGGGATTGGAACGGGGTGCGTTGATATGAATAAATGTTATCGTGATTTTCCGACAGAAATCGAAAAGAAGGCATTATCATCGGCCGCTTCCGCAGCAACCCCACCGGCTCCATCGTCGGCGGCCGCAGGTACGGGCAAAAAGTCGGTGGAGGCGGTGTCCGGGGAGGTCATTGCAGGAAAATGGGGAAACGGCAGTGAACGTGAAAAGCGTTTGAAGACCGCAGGCTATAATTACGAGGAAGTGCAGAGCCGGGTGAATAAAATGATGGAAAGGCCAGAATATTATAAAATACAGCCAAACGATACATTGTCGGAAATTGCGGCCAGGTACGGCACGACTTATCAGGCCCTGGCAGCCTTGAACGGAATTACAAATCCGGATATAATTTATGCAGGTGAGGTAATTCGGGTGAAATAAATGATTTTATATGGTATAATGTGAACGCTTGGCAATATAGTAAGCGAGGGAGAATCACAATGAAGAATAAAGTTTTGTTAATTAACGATTTGCCGGGATATGGTAAAGTGGCTTTATCTGCCATGTTTCCGGTGCTGTCCGCAATGGGCTACGATATTTATAATCTGCCGACGGCTCTGGTGTCAAATACATTAGATTACGGAAGGTTTGAAATTCTGGATACGACGGAGTATATGCAGAAAACACTGGAGGTGTGGCAGGCGCTGGACTTTTCCTTTGACTGCATTTGTACCGGATTTATTGTGTCGGAGGCCCAGGTGAAACTGGTTGGCGATTATGTCCGGGAGCAGAAGGCAAAAGGGGTGTTTGCCGTTGTGGACCCGATTATGGGAGATGACGGACACTTGTACAACGGAATCACAGAAGCGACGGTAGAAAATATGCGGAAGCTCTGCGAGGTTGCGGATATCATCACGCCGAATTTTACAGAAGCAGCCTTTCTGGCGGATATGTATCAGGAAAAGGCGGTCGTAAGCCATGATGAGGCCCGGCGGCTTGTTGAAAAATTAAACGGCGAAGGTAAACGTTCCGTTATAATGACAAGCGTGGCCTGTGATGACGGAAAACATTATGTCTACGGCTACAGCCATGTATCGGATGAATATTTTGAAATTCCGTTTCAAATGATTCCGGTGCGGTTTCCGGGAACCGGCGATTTGTTTTCAGCCTTTATGGTCGGCGATGTGATTCGTGGCGCGGCATTAAAAGAAGCGGTTCAAAAGGCAATGCGGCGGGTTTCGGCGCTCATAGAAAAAAATCAGGGCAATGAAGACAAGTACAAAGGAATTCCTATTGAACAGTATTTGACGGGAGGAGAAATGTAAAATGGCACGGCCAAAGATAAAGATTACCCTGATTGACAGGAAAGGGGACTGTCCGTGTCACCGGGGACATAAAATTGGCGACAGCTTTGACTTTGATACGGAGCGGGGCAAGCTTTGTCCGATGGCGGCGCATGTGGCCTTCCCGTATATTGATATTTTGAGATATGGCGGGCATATTCCCGGACAAGAAGAGGGGACGGCGGTATTTTGCTGCCCCGATGTGGATACGATTAATGTGTTTAAGGTTGAAATGGATTGAATTTTTATACAAAATATGTTATTTTATATTGTATACCGTACCTATATCACGTTGATATTTTAGGGCGTCGAAGTGAGAAAGCAGAACGGACAAACAGTATATATCAGGAAAGAGCGAGAGGAAAGCATGAGTCAGGCGGAGACGATATTAGAGATAAAAGAGCTGTGTGTGGAATTTAAAACTGTGGAGGGAACCGTACAGGCGGTTGACCATCTGAGCTATACCTTACATAAGGGTGAAAAGCTGGGGATTGTCGGCGAGAGCGGAAGCGGAAAAAGTGTTTCTTCTCTCGGCATGATGCAGTTGATTCCGAATCCGCCGGGGCAGATTACCGGCGGCGAGATTTTATACAAAGGACAGGATTTGGTGAAGGCATCTGAAAAGGAGATGCAGAAAATCAGGGGGAATGAGATATCCATGATTTTCCAGGAGCCGATGACTTCTTTAAATCCGATTATCAAATGCGGCAAACAGATTGCGGAATCTCTAAGGCTTCACCGCGGCATGGATAAAAAGACGGCGATGGCCGAGGCCGTGCGTATGATGCAGGCCGTCGGTATTGCAAATCCGGAGGCCCGCGCTCATGAATATCCTCATCAGATGTCCGGCGGTATGCGTCAGCGTGTGATGATTGCCATGGCGTTGGCCTGTCGTCCACAGATTCTGATTGCGGATGAACCGACAACCGCATTGGATGTGACGATTCAGGCGCAGATTTTGGACCTGATTCGTGACTTAAATGAAAGCATGAAGACATCGGTTATATTTATTACCCATGATTTGGGCGTGGTCAGTGAACTGTGCGATACGGTGATTGTTATGTATACGGGCCATATTGTGGAAAAGGCACCGGTCCGGGAGTTGTTTGCAGAGCCAAAGCATCCGTATACGGTAGGGCTTTTGAATGCAATTCCGAAGATTACAAAAGAAAGAAATCCTTTAGAGACGATAGAGGGAATGGTGCCAAATCCGACGGAGCGGATTTCCGGCTGCAGTTTCTCTCCAAGGTGTCCGCATGCGACAGAACGGTGTCGGCAGGAAAAACCGCCGATGACCGGGCTGTCCGAAGAACGGGCGGTTCGTTGCTGGTTATATGCGGATGAAAGAGAAGGAGGGTTAGCTGATGGCGGCAAGTGAAAAAGAGATGCTGATGAAGGCCGACCATGTGAAAGTATATTTTAAAGGAAAAGACAAGCGCTCCGGCACGGTGAAAGCCGTGGATGATATCAGCTTTGAGATTATGCGGGGCGAGACTTTCGGTGTTGTCGGTGAGAGCGGTTGTGGAAAAAGTACGCTGGGCCGGACATTAATCCGGCTTCTCAAACCTACAGAAGGACATATATATCTGGAAGGACAGGACATTGCGGCGCTGAAAGGCGCACAGCTTAAACAGATGCGGAAAAAGGCACAGATTATTTTCCAGGACCCGTCGGCCTGTCTGAATCCGAGAAGAACAGTGAAGCAGATTTTGATGGAGCCCTTTGAGATTCATCAGATGAAAGGGCAGGTGGATGTGGAAGCCCGCATTATGGAGCTGCTCCAGTTGGTAGGGCTGGATGCTTACCATTTAAGCCGGTATCCGCACGAGCTTTCGGGCGGACAGAAGCAGCGTATCGGTATTGCCAGGGCGTTAGCTTTGGAGCCGGATATCATCATTTGTGACGAGGCTGTCTCCGCATTGGACGTTTCCGTACAGGCCCAGGTGTTAAATCTTTTACAGGAGTTAAAAGAAAAACTGGGGTTGACGTATTTTTTCATTTCTCATAACCTGAATGTGGTCTACCAGGTCAGCGACCGGGTTGGCGTTATGTATCTGGGGAAGATGGTAGAGATTGCCGCTTATGACCAGTTATATGAAAAAAGGTATCATCCGTATACGGAAGCCCTTCTTTCAGCCATTCCGCAGGTAGGGCAGGAGGCCGGTAAGGAACGAATTCATTTGAAGGGGGAGGTTCCAAGCCCTTCAAATCCGCCGTCCGGCTGCCGTTTTCACACACGGTGTCCGAAGGCCTGTGATAAATGCCGGGAGGAAATCCCGGAATTAAAGGAAATAGAAACAGGACATTTTGTGGCCTGTCATCTGTATGCTTAACCGGATGATTCGCCGGGAAACCGGCTGGATTATAGATAATTCGCCAGAAGGCTGGATGAATTATAAAGGAAAAAGGAGGAACTATTTATGAAAAAGAAATTTATGGCCATGGCTTTAGGTCTGGTTATGGCGCTCAGTCTCGTTGCCTGCGGCGGCGGAAGTGACAGCGGCAGTTCAACGACAAAAGAGACGGCAGCTTCAGAGGGCGGAGAAAGCACAGAAGCTGGCTCCAACACAGTTGTTGTAGCGATGGGTTCAGGCTTTTCCACACTTGACCCGGGATATGTTTATGAAAAATATCCGCCGCTGATTGTGAATGCCTGTTATGAAACCTTATTTAAGTTCTATGACAATGAAGGCGCAGCAGAGCCATGTCTTGTTGATACTTACGAGTTTAGCGAAGATGCTATGACACTGACAGTGACATTGAAAGACGGCATCGTATTTGCAAGCGGCAATCCGATGACATCGGCGGATGTTATGTTCAGTATCAATCGTTGTAAGAACCTGCAGGGTAACCCATCCTTTATTTGCGATACAATTGAAAGCATGGAAGCCCCGGATGACAAGACGATTGTTTTCCATCTGACACAGCCGGACAGCGCGATTTTGTCCAAACTGACATACAGCTCTACGGCAGTTCTTGACAGTGAAGTTGTTAAGGCAAACGGCGGAACAGATGCGGAAGACGCTTCGACAGCCGATACGGCTCAGGCTTATCTGGATACAACAAGTGCAGGTTCCGGTATGTATGTAATGACCAGCTATACACCGGATGAAGAGGTTGTACTTGAGAAGAACCCGAATTACTGGGGTGAAGCTACAAATGTTGACAAATATATTATCAAGATTCAGCCGGATTCCAACACCCAGATGATGACCCTGTCCACAGGAGATATCGATGTGGCCATGAATATGACCGATGATACAATGGCTGAATTAGAAGGCGCTGAAAATGTTGAAATCATCAACGGAGCAACAAAAACCGTTGGCTTTGTAATGATGAACATGAACGAAGAGTACGGCGGCCCGGTATCTGACCCGACCGTTCAGAAGGCTATCCGTAAAGCGCTTGATTATGCGGGAATTCAGACAATTATCGGAGAAGGCACACTGACGCCATACTCCATTATTCAGTCCGGTTTCATGGGAAGTAAAGGCGAAAGAGAAGCAGATTATACCGATTTGGAAGAAGCAAAAGCATTGCTGGCCGACGCCGGATATGCAGACGGCTTCGATGTTGACCTGACCGTATGTGATTTGGATATGGAAGGCGTTGCTTTAACAGACCTTGCACAGAAGGTAAAAGATGACCTTTCCCAGATTGGTATTAACGTAAACATTGTATCCCAGCCATGGGCGGCCGGATATGGCGACGCTTATCGTGACGGTACGCTTGGATTTACTGTCATGTACTGGGGAACTGATTACAATGACCCTAACGTACAGTTAGAGTTCCTGCCGGGTGCAACGGTTGGTTTGAGAGCCGGATGGACGGCTGAAATGGCCCCTGAGCTTGCCGCTTTATATCAGGAAGCTATGAAAGCAACAGATAATGATGCACGTATTGAAGTTCTCGAGCAGATTCAGGATATGACCTATGAAGACGGTCCGTTCATTATGATTGCTCAGGCTCCGGCGCATATCGGTTACAACACCAGACTTTCCGGTGTTGCTATTTCTGACCCATATGCTCTGGATTTGACTTTGATTCATATTAAATAATGGGATTCTCCGGTTTTACGGGGCTGGCGTTATGGACAGCCCCGCCCGAAACCGGGATGATGAAGGAAAACAGGTATTACCGTGAGCAGGTATCCGGGCCGGGATGCTGCTGACGGAAATATCTGTTTGGGTTTGTCCGCAAATGAAAAAAAGAAGAGGGGTGTCGTATGGAGCGACTGAAATTTATAGGAAAGAAATTAATCTATTTGGTAATCATGCTGATTGGCGTGGCCACCCTGGTATTTATTTTAACCAAGATGGTTCCGGGCGACCCGGTGACGGCCAATTTAAGCCAGAGAGCCTTGGGCGACCCGGAGATTGTGGCGGCCTATAAGGCAAAATATGGACTGGACCAGCCGATTTATGTGCAGTATATCAAGTATATGCAGAATTTACTGAAACTGGATTTGGGAACGTCCATCCGTACAAACAAACCGATATTGGATGAATTATCCCGGTGCTATCCGGCCACGATTGAACTGGCCCTGTTTGCCATCGTCATTGCCGCAATTCTGGGTATTTTATTTGGTATTATTTCTGCGATACGGAGAAATAGCATTGTTGACCAGATTGTACGTGCGATTTCGGTGACGGGGGTAAGTATTCCGAGCTTCTGGTTTGCCCTTCTCGTTCTTTATTTTATCTATTATAAGCTGCATCTGCTGCCGGGACCGGGGCGCCTGAGCAATTCCTTTTCAGCGCCGGCCACAGTGACGGGGATGTATGTCATTGACAGTCTTTTGGAGGGAAATATTCCGAAGGCGCTGGATGCTGTCAGCCATTTGATTTTGCCGGGGACAGTGCTGGCCGCATTTACGATGGGACTGATTACCCGGACGACCCGTTCCAATCTTCTGGATGTTATGTCTACCGATTATATTCGGACAGCCCGTGCCAAGGGGCTGGGAAGAGCAGGGCTGATTATCCGCCATGCGCTTGGAAATGCGCTGATTCCGGTATTGACGGTCATTGGCCTTGGTCTTGGAAACCTGCTGGGCGGCATGGTTTTGGTAGAGACAATCTTTAACTGGCCAGGTGTGGGACAGTTTGCTTATGAGTCGGTGTTATCGAATGATTACCCGGCGATTATTGGCGTAGCGCTTTTGATTGCACTGAATTATATGGTCATTAACACGATTGTGGATATTTTGTATGGTGTTATTGACCCGAGAGTGAGGTGCAGCTAATGTTACGTTCTTTGAAAAAAATGTTTAAATCCAATTATTTGTTTACATTCGGTGTGATTATTTGTCTGGCCTGGATTATTGCGGCGATTTTAGCTCCGGCTATTGCGCCTTATGACCCGGTGGTGCAGGACCTTACGGCCCGTCTTCAGGCGCCGTCGGCCCAGCATTGGTTCGGAACGGATAATTTTGGCCGTGATATTTTCAGCCGAGTGATTTACGGCGGCAGATATTCTCTGCTGGCCGGATGTCTGACGGTGGTTATTGCAGGCGCCATTGGCACCTTTTACGGCGCGATTGCCGGCTATGTGGGCGGACAGGTGGACAATGTGATGATGCGTCTTTCTGAGATGATTTTATCCTTCCCATCTCTGATTCTTGCCATGATTATCAATGCGGTTATGGGCTCCAATCTTTTTAATACCATGTTTGCGTTGATTATCGTAGCCTGGCCGACTTACGCCCGTCTGATGCGAAGCGTTGTTTTGAGCGTCAAAGAGAATGAATATGTTACGGCCTCGGAGGCCCTGGGAGCTTCAAAAATTCGTATTTTGATGAAGGAAGTCATTCCGAACAGTATTAGTTCGGTTTTGATTATGGCGACGACGGATATGGGTAATCAGATTTTGATGTTTTCAACTCTGAGCTTTTTAGGTCTCGGTTCTGCGCCGCCGACACCGGAATGGGGCATGATGGTATCCGACGGTGTGAATTACTTTAATAAATTCTGGGTGGCTGGTTTCCCCGGACTTGCAATCTTTACAATGGCTGTGGGGGCGAACTTTATCGGCGACGGTTTAAGAGATTTGCTGGACCCGAAGCTCAGAAAACAGTTTTAAATGAGATAAAAGGAGCATATTTCGATGAAGCAAAACAGAGTGGACCGCATTTTGGCGGCATTAAAAGATATGGGACTGACTCAGATGCTGATTGTGGACCCGATGTCTATTTATTATTTAACCGGTGTGTTTGTAGCGCCTTTTGAGCGCTTTTATGGCCTGTTACTCCGGGCGGATGGAAAGCATGCCTTTTTCCTGAATAAATTGTTTACCGTACCGGAAGAGGTCGGCGTGGAAAAAGTCTGGTATTCGGATACGGACCCGGCGATGGAACTCGTGGCCGGCTATGTGGATAAAGAGGCAGTCCTTGGCGTGGATAAGGAATTAAAAGCAAGATTTTTGCTGCCGCTGATGGAAATGGGTGCGGCCAAAGGGTTCATCAACGCATCTTTAGCCGTAGATACGACAAGAGGTGTGAAGGATGCGGACGAGCAGGAGAAAATGCGGGTCGCTTCGCATATTAACGATATGGCCATGGCTGAATTTAAAAAATTGATTCATGAAGGTATTACCGAAAAAGAGGCGGCCGACCAGATGCTGCAGATTTATCTGGACCTGGGAGCCGATGGCTTTTCCTTTGAGCCGTTGGTGGCTTTTGGAGCCAATGCGGCCGACCCGCATCATGCGCCGGATAATACGGTGGTGAAGCCGGGCGATGCGGTATTATTTGATGTGGGCTGTATCAAGGACGGCTATTGCTCAGATATGACCCGGACCTTTTACTTCAAAGAAGTGAGCGATGCGCACCGCCATATTTACGATACGGTACGCAGCGCCAATGAGACGGCGATTTCTAAAATCAAACCGGGAATCCCATTGTGCGAGCTGGATAAAACGGCCAGGGAGTTGATTGATGCCGAAGGCTATGGATCGAATTTTAATCACCGGCTGGGCCATTTTATCGGTCTCAGCGAGCATGAGTTCGGGGACGTGTCTTCGACAAATACAAATGAAGCGAAGCCGGGAATGATTTTCTCCATTGAACCGGGAATTTATTTGACGGAGGATACGGGCGTCCGGGTGGAGGACCTGGTTCTTGTGACCGAGGACGGCTGTGAAGTTCTCAATCATTATCCGAAAGCGCTTGAAATTATTGAGTAAGGAGTTAATCAGATGAATCCGATTGCAACACTGCATATGAAGAACGGTAAAAAGGTGGTCATTGAGCTTTTGCCGGAAGCGGCGCCAAATACGGTGAACAGTTTTATTTATGTGGCTTCGAAAGGATATATGGATAATCATGCGATTGAGCGGATTGTCCCGGGAAACTGGGTGGATATCAGTTATACGGCTTTTGGAAAAAAAGAATGTCAGTATCTGATTCCGAATGAATTTGAACTGAATCCGCAGGTTGTTCCGCTGGATTCCCATCCGGGCGTCGTGGCCATGGGCGGTTACGGCGAAGCGGGTCTGGCTGGCTGCGAATTCTTTTTCCCGCTCAGAGATTGCCCGGAGCATAAAGGCACCTATCCGGTTTTTGGAAAAGTGCTGGAGGGCATGGATGAAATTTACCGTTTGGAAAAGGTGGACACGGTTCCGGTTACGGATTTTCCGATAGCCGGGGTGGAAGTCAACCGCCCGGTAGAGCCGCAGGTGATAGAAAAAGTAGAACTGGAGCTTTTCGGTCAGACCTATCCGGAGCCGGTGAGGGTTCCAAACCCGGAACTTCCTCCGTGTTGGAAGTAATACCGGGACGCCGGATTGAACCAAAAATTGTACTTGAAAAATGAAAAAAAGGGTGGTAATATAAACCCGTAAATAAAAGATGAAAAACCTGATTTCCCGAAAGAACGGGAACTCAGGTTTTTTGCGTCATGCAGACAGTAAAAAGGCAAAGGGGACGGTTCCCTGCGGCGAAGATTGAGACAGGAGATGTTGGAACGGTGAGACAGAGATATTATTTTGCAACAGACAACGGAATGTTGATTTGGGATGTGGATTCAATGCTGAAAGCTATCGAGAGTCACCCGGGGGATTTTGAACTGCGGCTGGTGGATACGGATGTGGTGGCCAGGGAGAACCAGGAGGCCATGGTCAATGAAACCTACGCCATGGAAACCGATTTGAATAAACCCTGTGTGCTGGCGGAAGTCGGAGACGGTCATTATCTTCTGCTGGACGGCAACCACCGTTTGAGAAAGGCTCTGCGTCAGAAGCTGTCCTGTATGATTTGTTATTGCCTGAAGGAAGAACAGCATCAGAAATATATTGAGCATTACCGTCCGAAAGAATATGAACGGGTCATGCACGGAAAAAAGTATTGACAAACAGAGACAGCGAGGGTATACTTTATAACTGTAAACCAATAAAGATAAACCGATGAACGAGAGAAGTAGTTGGAGAAAGATATCCCAGAGAGCTGCAGATGGTGAGAATGTAGTATATTGGAATTCAGTGAATGGACTCGTGAGGGCAGGTTGAAACAACAGACCGTGGGGCATGCGACAGGATTGTCCCGCAGAATGAAGGCTGTTGGAGTAGGTGCTGACGGGGACCTTGGCCGTTACCAGCAAGGGGCATATGTTAGTATGCAAAAGAGCGGGCGCGTTGCGTCAATTTGGGTGGTACCGCAGAGGTTTCAGACTTTTGTCCCTTAGAAGAAGAGGGATAAAGGTCTTTTTTTATGGAATAGAAAGGGGTTAAAAAATATGATACGTCCGGAATGTGAACAGATTTTATCATTGGCAAAGGATTATCAAATCATCCCGGTATGTAAAGAAGTTTATGCCGACATGATGACGCCGATATCCATGTTGATTCGGCTGTCCGCCATCAGTCAGAGATATTATTTACTTGAAAGTGTGGAAGGCGGAGAAAAATGGGGACGTTACTCCTTTTTGGGCTATGACCCGCTGATGCGGGTAAGCTGTAAGGATGGTAAAGTGACGATTGAGTCTGAGGAAGAAACAAGGATTGTGGAAACGGCGAAACCATTGAATGTGCTTCGGAATATATTGAAACAGTATAAAGCGCCGAAGCTGCCGGATATGCCGCCGTTTACGGGAGGTTTTGTCGGACATTTTTCTTATGGAATGATTGGCTATGCGGAACCGACATTGAAATTAAAAAGCGGTGAGCTTGAGGATTACGATTTCATGCTCTTTGATAAAATCATTGCTTATGACCATTTAAAACAGAAGATTTGTCTGATTGTCCATATGAAAACGGACCGGGCCATGGAGAATTATGGTCAGGCGATGGCCGAACTGCAGAAAATGACGGATTTAATCCGTTCCAATGTGAAGCTGCCGGAGTATAAGGCGGATAAAAATGTAAACTTTACCTGTAACCAGACAAAAGAAGAATTTTGCGAGATGGTTGAGCGGGCCAAACAATATATTTTTGACGGCGACAGTTTTCAGATTGTGGCTTCGAGACGCTTCGAGAGCGATTATAAAGGAAGTCTTGTGAATGCTTACCGGGTGCTTCGGACGATTAATCCGTCGCCTTATATGGTTTATATGAAGATAGATGATAAGGAGATTATGAGTACGTCGCCGGAAACACTGGTCCGCCTGGAAAATGGACGGCTGATTACCTTCCCGGTGGCCGGGTCCCGGCCAAGGGGTGCCACACCGGAGGCAGATAAAGCTCTGGAAGAAGAGCTTTTGGCCGATGAAAAGGAATTGGCTGAACATAATATGCTGGTGGATTTGGGAAGAAATGACCTGGGACGTATATGTAAATTTGGTTCGGTGGAGGTGACCGAATATAAGCAGATTCACAAGTATTCCAGAATCATGCATATTTGTTCTCAGGTTGAGGGCGATATCCGGGAGGATTGCGACAGCCTGGATGCCATCGAATCGGTGCTTCCGGCGGGAACCCTTTCCGGCGCTCCGAAAATCCGTGCCTGTGAAATTATTGAGGAGCTGGAAAAGACGCCGAGGGGCATTTACGGCGGGGCGCTCGGATACCTTGACTTTACCGGGAACATGGATACATGTATTGCCATCCGTATGGCGGTGAAAAAAGGCGAGAAGGTTTATGTCCAGGCCGGCGCAGGAATTGTGGCCGACAGCGTGCCGGAAACAGAGTATGAGGAGACGGCGAATAAGGCCGGCGCAGTCATCCGGGCGATTCAAAATGCCAGGGAGGTCGATGAATAATGATACTTTTAATTGATAATTATGACAGCTTTTCTTATAACCTGGTGCAAATGGCCGGAAGCATCCGGCCGGATATAAAGGTTGTCCGGAATGACGCCATGACTGTGGAAGAGGTATTTCAGATGAAACCGAGCCATATCATACTCTCGCCGGGACCGGGATATCCGAAGGATGCGGGCATATGCGAGGAATTGGTAAAAAAAGCCGACGGGAAAATTCCGATTCTCGGCGTGTGTCTCGGCCATCAGGGGATTTGTGAAGCCTTTGGCGCAAAGATTACCCATGCCAGACATTTAATGCACGGAAAACAGAGTCATATTCGTATACATAATGAAAACCGGATATTCAAGGGTCTGAATCCGGAAGAAGATGTGGCCAGATATCATTCCCTGGTGGCGGCGCCGGAGTCCATACCGGATTGTCTGGAAGTGATTGGTGAAGATATGTATGGTGAAATTATGGCGGTAGCCCACCGGGAATATCCGATTTTCGGGCTGCAGTTTCATCCGGAATCTATTTTGACTCCGAATGGACGGCAAATGATGGTAAATTTTTTAAACATATAAATAGAGCATAGCAGGAGGTTATATAATGATACAGGAAGCAATTAAAAAGGTAATGACAGGAGAAAATCTGGATTTTGATATGGCGAAAACAGTCATGGATGAAATAATGAGCGGTCAGGCGACTCAGGCGCAGATGGCCTCCTATTTGACAGCCCTTCGTATAAAGGGAGAGACTGTGGAAGAAATTACGGCCAGCGCCACATCCATGCGGAGCAAATGTGAAGCGCTTCATACGGAGACAGAGGTTATGGAAATTGTAGGAACCGGCGGTGATGAGGTGGGAACCTTCAATATTTCAACGACCGCGGCTTTTGTTGTGGCGGCTGCCGGAATTCCTATGGCAAAGCATGGAAACCGCAGCGTTTCCAGTAAGAGCGGTGCGGCCGACGTGCTGGAGGCGCTGGGCGCAAAGGTGACGCTGAACGCCAGACAGTGTGAGAAAATTTTAAAGGATACGGGCATCTGCTTTATGTTTGCCCAGATGCACCATTCTTCTATGAAGTACGCGGCTCCGGTCCGTAAAGAGCTTGGAATCCGTACCATATTTAATATATTGGGGCCATTGACCAATCCGGCCAGCGCATCCATGCAGCTGATGGGCGTTTACAGCCGGGATTTGGTGGAGCCTTTGGCCCAGGTACTCTCGAATCTGGGCGTTAAAAAAGGCTTTGTGGTCTGCGGCAGTGACGGCCTGGACGAAGTGACTTTGACCGGACCGACCCATGTGTGCCGCATCAGCGACGGTCAGTTTGAATCCTATGATATCGCTCCGGAGGATTATGGATTTACGGCTTGTGAATTGGGTGCGCTTATCGGTGGCTCTCCGGTGGAAAATGCGGAAATTACACGGAATATTCTGGCCGGTACACAGAAGGGAGCCAAACGGGACGTGGTTATTTTAAATGCCGCCCTTTGTCTGGCCGCCGCTTTGGAAAAAGAGATTTCTGAGGGGGTTGCCCTGGCCACAGAGATGATTGACAGCGGAAAGGCATTGGAGAAGCTGGAAGCATTTATCCGTGCGACAAATGAGGTAGAAGCATGATTTTAGATGATTTGGTGGCGGCTACCCGGAAACGAATGGAACGGGATATGAAAAGGGCGCCTTTGGAATATGTCCGAAAGCGTGCAGAGGGCGTAAGGGAAACAGAGCTGGCTCAGGCGGCCAAAGGGGTCGTGGATACATCGAAAATATCCTTTGCCTTTGAGAAAAATTTAAGACAGGCACAGATGCAGTTTATCTGCGAGGTGAAAAAGGCCTCGCCGAGTAAAGGCTTAATTGCCGAACACTTTCCTTATGTAGACATCGCTAAGGAATATGAAGCGGCCGGCGCGGCAGCCATTTCCGTATTGACGGAAACCGATTATTTTCTTGGCGACGACCGATATTTAAGACAAATATATGAAACGGTACAGATACCGCTTTTGAGAAAGGACTTCACCGTGGATGCCTATCAGATTTATCAGGCGAAAATCCTTGGGGCCAGTGCGGTACTGTTAATCTGTGCGATTTTGGATGAAGAGAAAATCCGGGCCTTTATTGAAGTTTGCGACAGTCTGGGAATGTCGGCGCTGGTGGAAGCCCACGACGAAGAAGAGGTGCGTATGGCCAGCAGCGCAGGGGCGCGGATAATCGGCGTGAACAACCGAAATTTAAAGGATTTTACGGTGGATATACACAATAGTCTGAGGCTTCGGGCACTGGTGCCGGGAGATATATTGTTTGTGGCTGAAAGCGGAATTTCCACACCGGAGGATGTGAAAGCCCTGCGTGAAGGCGGCGTCAACGGCGTACTCATTGGGGAATCACTGATGCGGGCAAAGGATAAGAAAGCCATGCTCGACTATCTGAGGGGGAACCGGCCATGATACGGATTAAAATCTGCGGTCTGCGCCGTGAAGCGGATGTGCTGGGCGTCAACCGGTTCGATGTGAATGACGCAGGCTTTGTCTTTGCGAAAAGTCCGAGACAGATTAGCGAAGAGACGGCGGCCGGGCTTCGATGGAAGCTTCGACCGGATATCCAGGCCGTCGGTGTGTTTGTCAATGAAGAAGCGGAAAAGATTATACGGCTGGTGAAAAAAGGAATTATTCAGAAGGTTCAGCTTCACGGGGATGAGGACGAAACTTATATTCGAAATCTGAAACAGGAAATCGGCTGTCCGATTGTGAAAGCGGTCCGCGTACAGAATGAGGCATCCATCCGGCAGGCGGAGTCTCTCGGCGCCGATATGCTTTTGCTGGATACCTATGTGAAAAATATGCGGGGCGGCAGCGGCCAAACCTTTGATTTAAAACATGTGCCGGAGCTGGGAATACCCTGGTATATGGCGGGTGGTCTGACACCGGAAAATGTGGCGGAACGGTTAAAAGAAAAAGAGCCTTACGGCGTGGATATTTCCAGCGGCGTGGAAACGGACGGCTATAAGGATATGAAAAAGATAGAGAAATTTACGGCAATGGTCCGGGCTTTTGAAAAAGGCCGGGACGGAAAGGAAGATGAGAGATGAAGGGAAGATATGGCCTTTACGGCGGACAATACATTCCAGAGACATTGATGAATGCCATTATTGAACTGGAAGAGGCTTATGAATATTATAAAAACGATGCGGAATTTAACCGGGAGCTGGATGAATTAATGCGGGAATACGCCGGACGTCCGTCATTGCTCTATTACGCAGAGAAAATGACAAAGGATTTGGGCGGCGCAAAGATTTATTTGAAACGTGAGGATTTGAATCATACCGGTTCTCATAAAATTAATAATGTACTTGGTCAGGTGCTTCTGGCAAAGAAAATGGGCAAGACCCGTGTCATTGCCGAGACCGGAGCCGGACAGCACGGCGTGGCAACGGCGACGGCCGCCGCGCTCATGGGGATGGAGTGTAAAGTATTTATGGGAAAAGAGGATACGGAACGTCAGGCGCTGAATGTCTTCCGTATGAGACTTTTGGGCGCTGAGGTAGAAGCTGTTACCAGCGGCACGATGACTTTAAAGGATGCGGTGAATGAAACAATGAGAGAATGGGCCAGCCGGGTGAGCGATACCCACTATGTTTTAGGCTCGGTCATGGGACCGCATCCGTTCCCGATGATTGTCCGGGATTTTCAGAAGGTTATCGGAAAGGAAATTAAAGAACAGCTTCAGGAAAAAGAAGGCAAATTGCCGGATGCGGTCATCGCCTGCGTCGGCGGCGGCAGCAATGCCATCGGCGCTTTTTACGAATTTATTCCGGATAAGAGCGTTCAGCTTATCGGCTGTGAAGCGGCCGGCCATGGCGTGGATACGGATAAAAATGCGGCAACGATTGCTAACGGTACGGTAGGTATTTTCCATGGAATGAAATCCCTTTTCTGTCAGGATGAATACGGACAGATTGCCCCGGTGTATTCGATTTCTGCGGGCCTGGATTATCCGGGCATCGGACCGGAACATGCCATGCTGGCTGAAGAAGGCCGGGCGAAATATGTGCCGATTACCGACGATGAAGCGGTAGAAGCCTTCGAATATCTCTCACGGACAGAGGGGATTATCCCGGCCATCGAGAGCGCCCATGCGGTTGCCTATGCGAAAAAACTGGCGCCGACCATGGGAAAAGAGCAGATTATTGTCATCAACATTTCCGGCCGCGGTGATAAGGACGTGGCGGCCATTGCAAGATACAGAGGGGTAGAGATTTATGAGTAGAATACATCAGGCGTTTGAGAATAAAAAAGCATTTATTGGATTTGTGACCGGGGGCGACCCGGATTTGGAAACGACGGAAAAGCTGGTTGTTGCCATGGAAGAAGCCGGAGCGGATTTGATTGAAATCGGGATTCCGTTTTCGGACCCTATTGCGGAGGGCATTGTCATTCAGGAGGCAAATATCCGGGCTTTATCCGCCGGATGTACGACGGATAAACTATTTGATTCGGTGAAACGGGCGCGGGAAAAGGTCACGGTACCGATGGTATTTTTGACCTATATTAACCCGATTCACACCTATGGTAAAGAAAAATTTATGCAGCGGTGTGTGGAATGTGGTATCGACGGGTTGATTATCCCGGATTTACCATTTGAGGAAAAGGGCGAACTTCTGGAGGTTTGTCAGGCGTATGGCATTGATATTATTTCTCTGATTGCGCCGACATCGAATGAGCGTATCCGTATGATTGCAAAAAAGGCCCAGGGCTTCCTGTATATCGTATCCTCCATGGGCGTGACGGGGGTGCGCAGTAAAATTGAGACGGATATTGCCGGCATGGTGAAGCTCGTGCGTGAAAGCTCGGACGTTCCATGTGCTATCGGTTTTGGAATTGCCACGCCAGAACAGGCCAGAGAGATGGCGTCAATCGCCGACGGAGCCATTGTCGGAAGCGCTATCGTTAAGCTGGTAGCCGAATACGGACGGGAAAGCATTGGTCCGGTGGCCGATTATGTGCGTTCCATGAAGGCGGCGGTCAAAGAAGCCGAAGCCAAATAAAACAGCGGATATGGTGAATAAAATTTCATAAAAGTATCAAAATAGGTATAGGCAATTGTCTATACCTATTGTATTATCATACGATAGGTGACAGATGAAAATTGCGGAGGGAGAAAAGCCATGATTTATACAGTAACCTTTAATCCGGCGCTGGATTATATTGTCCGGGTGGAGCAATTAAATACCGGGGAAGTCAACCGGGCAAAATATGGTGAAATTATGGCCGGAGGTAAGGGTGTTAATGTATCGCTGGTGCTGAAAAATCTCGGACACGAAAGTGTGGCTCTGGGCTTTGCCGCCGGATTTACCGGGGAAAAGCTGGTGCATGATTTGAAGGCAAAGGGATGCCGGACGGATTTTATTTTTCTGGACAAAGGAATAACCCGGATTAATGTGAAAATAAAAGGACGGGAAGAAACGGAAATTAACGGCGAGGGACCGGAAATTACCACAGCGGCTGTCAAATCCCTGATGATGCGCCTTGAACGGCTGAAAGCGGCGGATATTCTTGTTTTATCCGGGAGTATCCCAAAGACTTTGCCGGAGGATATGTATGAGAAGTTAATTTTGCGGCAGCAGGGGAAAAAGGTCAGGATTGTCGTCGATGCGACAAAAAATCTGCTGAAGGGAACGCTGAAATACCATCCTTTTTTGGTGAAGCCCAATCATCATGAGCTGGGCGAGCTTTTTGGAGTGACAATTTCAAACCGGGACGAAGCGGTACAATATGCGGAAAAACTGCAGCAGATGGGTGCGGTCAATGTTCTGGTGTCCATGGCTGGCGAGGGCGCGGTTCTTCTGGATGCACAGGGGAACAGACATGTGAGCCCCGCACCGAAGGGCAGACTTGTGAACTCGGTCGGCGCCGGGGATTCGATGGTCGCCGGTTTTCTGGCGGGTTACCTGGAATCGGAAGACTATGAAAAGGCCTTTCGGATGGGCGTTGCCGCCGGAAGCGCCAGCGCATTTTCAGAATTTTTGGCAACCCGGGAGGAAACGTTGAAAGTATTGGGCGAAACTTTTAAGTGACGGAAAAATGACAGGAGGATGAGACATGAGGATTGTGGATTTGCTGGGAAAAGACAGTATTCGCTTGAACGGGAAGGCTTCGGGAAAAACGGATGTCATTGACACAATGGTATCTTTGATGGAAAAGGGCGGGCATTTATCCGATATAAAAGTTTATAAGGACGCCGTATTAAAAAGAGAAGCCGAGGGGACGACGGGCATTGGCGAAGGCGTTGCCATTCCCCACGCAAAGACAGACGCCGTTTTAAGTCCCGGACTGGCTGCGATGACGCTGCCGGACGGTGTGGATTTTGAATCTCTGGACGGATATCCGGTTCGGCTGGTATTTATGATTGCGGCGCCGGATACAAAGGACAATGTACACCTGGAAGTGCTGAGCCGCCTGTCCGTATTGTTGATGGACCAGCGTTTTCGGGAGCATCTGCTCCACGCGAAATCACCGGAAGCCTTTTTGAAGGTCATTGATTTGGCGGAAAAGGCAAAGTTTTCCGGGGAGGAAGAGACTTCGGGAGAAAAATCCGGCGGCGCACCGGAAGCGGCGGGGTATCAGATTTTGGCAGTGACGGCCTGTCCGACGGGAATCGCCCATACCTACATGGCTCAGGAGGCTTTGGAGCAGCAGGCCGAAAAGATGGGCTATCGGATAAAGGTGGAGACTAACGGTTCCGGGGGCGTAAAAAATGCACTGACCCGGGAAGAGATTGCGGCGGCGGACTGCATTATCATTGCGGCGGATAAAAATGTGGAAATGGCCCGCTTTGACGGAAAACCGGTGATTCAAACAAAGGTGGCCGACGGTATTCACAAACCGGCGGAGCTTATCGAAAGGGCTATGGGAGGCGGCGCGCCGGTGTACCATCATCAAAACCGTGACGGCGCTTCGGGCCGTGGGCCGGAGGATGACGGCGGTGAGCGGGAAAGTGTTGGCCGGGGAATTTACAAGCATTTGATGAACGGCGTATCCCATATGCTTCCCTTTGTCATCGGCGGCGGTATATTAATTGCATTGGCCTTTTTGCTGGATGATTATCAGATGAACCCGGCAAACTTCGGAATGAACACTCCGGCGGCGGCCTTTTTTAAGACCATCGGAGGACAGGCCTTTGGATTCATGCTGCCGGTTTTGTCCGGCTATATTGCCATGAGCATTGCGGACCGGCCGGGGCTGGCCGTCGGATTTGTGGGCGGCGCTGTGGCCAATGCGGGTTATACTTTTGGAAATATCATGCATTATGGTGAAACCCTGCCTGTCAGTTCGGGGTTTCTCGGAGCGCTGCTGGCTGGCTTTTTGGCGGGGTACATTGTGCTTGGGCTTCAAAAGCTGTGCGAGGGGCTGCCGCGAAGCCTTGAAGGAATGAAACCGATGCTTATTTATCCGGTGGCCGGTATCGGCATTGTGGGCTTTGTCGTGGTACTCGTCAATCCGGTTGTCGGCGCAATGAATACGGGAATGAATCAGGCGCTGGCCTCCATGGGCGGTACAAGCAAGGTTTTTCTCGGAGCGGTTCTCGGTGGAATGATGTCCATCGATATGGGCGGACCTTTTAACAAAGCGGCTTATGTTTTCGGGACGGCTTCATTGGCCAGCGAGGGTTTTGATATTATGGCGGCGGTTATGGCCGGGGGCATGGTGCCGCCGATTGCGGTGGCCCTGTGTGCCACATTTTTTAAAAACCGTTTCACCAAAAAAGAACGGCAGTCAGCTTATGTGAACTATGTGATGGGGCTGGCCTTTATCTCGGAAGGAGCCATTCCTTATGCGGCGGCCGACCCTCTGCGGGTAATTCCGTCATGCATTATCGGTTCGGCCGTGTCGGGGGCGTTGTCCATGATTTTTAATTGCGGATTACGCGCGCCCCACGGAGGCATTTTTGTCATACCGACAGTGAGTCATCCGTTCCAATATCTCGTGGCCATCGCGGCGGGCGCCGTTGTCGGCGGTCTTTTGATGGGAATTTTAAAGAAACCTGTGAGTGAAAATTAAAGGAGTAAAAGAATATGAAAGAGTTTAAATATGTGATTCAGGATGCGCAGGGAATTCATGCCAGACCGGCGGGAATTCTTGTAAAGGCTGCGGGAGAATTTAAAAGCGATATACGTATTCGGAAAAATGGCAATCAGGGAGATTTAAAACGGATTTTTGGAGTTATGGGCCTCTGCGCGAGAAAGGGCGACGAAATTACCGTGACGGCCGAAGGCGAAGATGAGGAAGAAGCGATAGAAAAAATCGAAGCGCTGCTTAAAGAAAATTTATAAAGTATGAAAAGGCAAAAGTATGGCGATATTTACTTTATTTGTCAGCAAAAATGTGGTAAAATAATCTCATATTATGAAGGAGGAAAAGGGTATGAGAAAAAAGACTGCATGGCTTTTAGTCATCGTGATGCTTTTGTCCGCTGCGTTATTTGGGGGCTGCAGTAAAGAAAAAGTGACGGCGGAAAGCCTTGTAAAGGAAGCCAACGAAAACATGGAAAAGGTAAAATCCTTTACCGGAGATATGGATATGGAGATGTCAATGGATTTATCATCGGAAGGCATTTCCATGAATATGGATATAGGAATGGAAGGAACCTTTGAAGGTACGACAGAACCTGAAATTTTCCATATGCAGGGTACGATGGACATGTCCCTGCTGGGATTGTCGATGGACATGGATGTGTATACCCAGGTGGACGGGGATAAGGCAATCTCTTATATAAACATTATGAATGAATGGATGAAGAGCGAGACAGAGGTTGATGAGAGCAGTATGCAGGATATGTATACAGTGGCCGGTGACGGCAAGGATATGACGCTGGCTCAGGAGACGGAAAAGATTGGTGACCGGGAGGTTTATGTACTCACATCGACAATTACCGGCGAAGAGTTTGAACAGATTATGGGCGTCATGGATACAGTGACCGAAGGCCTCGGCGAGGTTGACTTCTCTACGATGCAGGCGGATGTAACGATGAAAATTTATAAAGATACCGTTCTTCCGGCTTCTGTAAGTATTGAAATGGCGGACAGCGGCGAAGGCATTGAAACCGAAGGCATGACGATTAAATTTAACAACATTTCCGTAGTTATGAATTACACAGACTTTGACAGCATTGACAGCATTACAATTCCTGATGAAGCATTGGCCGCATCCTCCGTTGATGCGGAGAACCTTTTGGAAGAAGAGGAATCTCTGCTGGAATCTGAAACGGCCGAAACGCAGGCTCAGTAAGCATTTAAAGTTTTTAGAGATGGGGACAGTGAAAACTGTCCTCATTTTTAATGTTCACATATTTTTATTTTTGTAATATCGTGGTAAAATGAGAAGGAAATGTAAAAGAATAGGAAGTGCAGTACATATGTCATCTGGACAGGTAGATTTCAGCGGCGAAAATGTCCGCCGCAATGTGTTGGCGGTGGCGGCTCCGATGCTGGTGGCTCAGATTGTCAACTTACTTTATAATATTGTAGACCGGATTTATATAGGAAAGATTCCCGGCGAGGGAATGATTGCTTTGGCCGGCCTGGGGCTTTGTTTTCCGGTCATCACGATGGTCACCGCTTTTGCAAATTTGTTCGGTCTGGGCGGTGCGCCGTTGTGTTCCATTGCCCGGGGCAAAAAGGATGCGGAAGGCGCGCGGAAGGTGATGAATAATGCCTTTTTTATGCTTATTTTAACCGGAATTTGCATTACGGTTTTCGGAATTGCCTTCCACAAACCGATACTTTATCTGTTTGGCGCCAGTGACGCGACGTATCCTTATGCGGCCGGATATATGATTATTTATCTTTTGGGAACCGTTTTTGTTATGATTTCGCTTGGCATGAATCCGTATATCAACAGCCAGGGATTTGCAAAAACGGGTATGCAGACGGTAACTTTGGGCGCCGTGAGCAATTTGATTCTGGACCCGATTTTTATTTTTGTCTTTCATCTCGGTGTGCCGGGAGCGGCCATCGCGACGATTATTTCCCAGTTTTTTTCAGCCGTCTGGGTGCTTAAGTTCCTGACCGGAAAAAAAGCGGAATTGACGCTTTCCTTTCGAGGATTTCGGCCGGATTGGGCCTGTATATTTGAAATCGCAAAGCTGGGAACGTCAACCTTTGTGATGTCTTTTACAAACGGGATTGTTCAGGTGGTCTGCAATGCGATGCTTTCCGTGTATGGCGGCGACCTTTACATCAGCGTTATGACGGTCATTAATTCCATCCGTGAAATTGCTCAGACACCGGTTATGGCTGTCGCCGACGGTTCCTCGCCGATTATCAGCTATAATTATGGCGCCCAGAAGTATGATTTGATGAAAAAGGCGATTCGGTTTATGACCCAGATTTGTTTTGCCTATTCACTTGTCATCTGGGGGTTGATTTCTGCATTTCCGGAGTTATTTATACGGATTTTTAATCAGGATGCGGAATTAATTACGGCGGCGGTGCCGTCGCTTCATATTTACTTTTTTGGTTTCTTTATGATGGCTTTCCAGTTTACCGGCCAATGTGTATTTAAGGCGTTAAATAAGGCGCCCCAGGCCGTATTTTTCTCCATATTGAGAAAAGCCGTTATTGTGGCGCCGCTGACCATTATTCTGCCGCGGATTGGCGGTTTGGGTGTGGTCGGCGTGTTTATGGCCGAACCGATTTCAAACTTCATCGGAGGTCTGGCCTGCTATATAACCATGCAGTGTACAGTGCTTCGGAAGCTCTAGCTTTTGAAAAACTACAGCTTTTGGCTCAGAGTGCTGTTGTGATATTCGGTTGAAAAGGTCACATCTTTTCCGAAATACTTTGGGGGCTGGAAGCTTTCGGCCTCCTCCATCGTCGGAAATTCCACTTCAGCCAGAATCAAGCCTTCAAATTTTCCATGAAACACATCGATTTCGATGGTCAGATGGTCACCGAGAGGAATGTTATACCGCGTCTTTGTCAGTACATTCCCGTCGGCTTTTTCAAGCAGATGGGCGTAGGCTTTGGCATTGAGCGGCAGATTATATTCCTCGCGGGCCATCAGACCCTTTGATTTATAGGTCAGATAATATTCTTCATCCTGCCGGCGGATACGAACCACCGGCTCTGTATTCAAATAAGCCTGTTCAATTTCATGGCTCGGATAAGCCGTCACATCAAAAGGCAGTTCGCCGATTAAATACTTTCTTTCAATTTCCATAAAACATCCTGCTTTCCAAAAGAATTTTTAAGAAAAATTTCTTCTTATAGTATATCCAAACCGCCTAGAAATTTCCATCATAAAATTTTAAAGTCGGCAGATAATAGTATCAGAATAAGTCAGGGTTACTTATTCGAAATTATTTGGAGGTGAAAGATATGTCTAATTCAACAGGAACAGGTTCCAACGGAAGCCGTATGGAAGTGCCGCAGGCTAAAGACGCAATGGACAAATTCAAAATGGAAGTCGCAGGCGAACTCGGTGTAAATCTGAAGAGCGGTTACAACGGCGATTTAACATCTGCGGAAGCAGGTTCTATCGGCGGCGAAATGGTTCGTCAGATGATTCGCAGACAGGAAGAACAGATGTCCGGTCAGGAATAATATTTCTTCTAAAAAACCAGGGTTAGGTAAGAACAGTCTCTGAAAATCCGGTGTGAAAATATCGGTTTCCGGGGACTGTTTTTATCATTAAATTTTTTCAAATTCGCCTATTTACATATGACTTTTCATATTATATACTATAGATTAGAGTGCGTAAAAATGCTCTCATGCATTTTGCCTAATTAAGGAGGAATAGAAATACAATGAGTGTACAGGTAGAAAAGTTAGAAAACAATATGGCAAAACTGACCATTGAAGTAGCTGCTGAGGAATTTGTTGCTGCAACGGCGAAGGCTTATCATAAAAATAAAAATCAGATTTCTGTACAGGGCTTCAGAAAAGGTAAAGCACCACAGGCAATTATCGAAAAACTTTACGGAGCAAGCATTTTCTATGAAGATGCGGCAAATGATTTGATTCCTGGCGCCTATGAGGCGGCCGCTAAGGAATCCGGGCTGGATATCACATCCTATCCGACGATTGATGTTGTACAGGTTGAAAAGGGCAAACCATTTATTTTCACAGCCGAAGTTGCTTTGAGACCGGAAGTTGAGCTGGGCGAATACAAAGGCGTTGAAATCGAAAAGGTCAGCGCTGAAGTTACGGAAGAAGATATTGAAGCTGAAATCAAAAAGGTTCAGGAACAGAACGCCAGAGAGATTACCGTTGACCGTCCGGCCGAAAACGGCGACACAGTGATGATTGACTATGAAGGTTCTGTAAACGGCGAATTGTTTGAGGGTGGTTCCGCAGAAGGCTATGGCCTTGTTCTCGGTTCCGGTTCCTTTATTCCGGGCTTTGAGGAACAGCTTGTCGGCGCTTCGGCCGGTTCCGATGTGGACGTTCATGTGACATTCCCGGAGACCTATCATGCAGAGGATTTGGCCGGAAAAGAAGCTTTATTCAAAGTTAAAGTTCATGAAGTTAAAACAAAAGATTATCCAATCGTAGATGATGAATTTGCACAGGATGTTTCTGATTTTGATACATTGGAAGAATATAAAGAGGATTTGAAGAAGAGCCTGGCAGAGAAAAAAGCTCAGGAAGCTAAAGCTGAAAAACAGCAGAAAGTTATGGATGTTGTTGTCGGCAATGCAAAAATGGATATTCCGGAAGCTATGGTTCGCAAGAGTACAGATGATATGATGAACCAGTATGCTCAGGAACTGAGCGCACAGGGTCTCAGCATGGATGTTTACTTCAAATATACAGGTATGACACCGCAGCAGCTCGCTGAGCAGTTAAAACCTCAGGCATTGGCAAATATTAAGAATCGTCTTGTTCTTGACGCCATTGTTGCCGCTGAGAAGATTGAAATTACAGATGAGGAAATTGAGGCTGAAATCCAGAGACTTGCTGAATCCTGGAGCATGGAAGCAGATAAAGTCAGAGAATACATGGACGTAGATTTGATGAGAAATGATATGTCCGCACAGAAAGCGCTCGAAATGATTACGGACGCAGCAGTAGAAAAATAATCAGCCCGACTTTTAACAGGAGGAATGAAATTGAGTTTAGTACCTTATGTCATTGAACAGACAAGCAGAGGCGAGCGGTCTTACGATATTTTCTCCAGACTTTTGAAGGAACGTATTATTTTCCTCGGTGAGGAAGTGACCGATGTTTCTGCAAATCTGATTGTATCCCAGTTACTGTTTTTGGAATCGGAGGACCCGGGAAAGGACATTAGCCTTTATATCAACAGCCCGGGCGGTTCCGTGACGGCCGGAATGGCAATTTATGATACGATGAATTATATTAAATGTGACGTATCCACCATTTGTATGGGGATGGCGGCCAGTATGGGCGCTTTTCTTCTGGCCGGAGGAACGAAGGGAAAACGTATGGCTCTGCCGAATTCCACGATTATGATTCATCAGCCATCCGGCGGCGCTCAGGGACAGGCCACGGAGATTAATATTGTCGCAGAACAGATTTTGAAAACACGTCAGCGTTTAAATGAAATCCTTGCGGCGAATACCGGGAAGCCTTTGGAAGTGATTGCCCGGGATACGGAACGGGATAATTATATGACGGCCCAGGAAGCCAGGGAATATGGATTGGTTGACAGAGTTATTGTCAGCAGATAATTAGTATAGAAAGGCCGGAGGTATTATAATGGCAGGACGTATGGAAGACAAGAAGATTCCAAGATGTTCTTTTTGCAATAAGACCCAGGAACAGGTCAGAAAATTGATTGCAGGTCCGAATGCATTTATCTGCGATGAATGTATTGGGATATGCTCAGAGATTATTACCGAAGAGTTTGAAGAGGAAGAGGATATTACCGAAGGTATTCATTTGATGAAGCCGATGGAGATAAAAGCTTTCCTTGACGATTATATCATTGGACAGGATGATGCAAAAAAAGCCCTTTCGGTGGCTGTCTATAATCATTATAAACGGATTATAGCAGACAGTGATTCGGATGTGGAACTTCAAAAGAGCAACGTCCTTTTAATCGGACCAACGGGTTCGGGAAAGACATTGCTTGCTCAGACGCTGGCGAAGATGCTGAATGTGCCGTTTGCCATTGCGGATGCGACAGCCCTGACAGAAGCCGGCTATGTCGGTGAGGATGTGGAGAATATCCTTCTCAAACTTCTCCAGGCGGCGGACTTCGATGTGGAGCGGGCCGAATACGGTATTATCTATGTCGATGAAATTGATAAAATCACGCGGAAGTCGGAAAATGTTTCGATTACGAGGGATGTATCAGGGGAAGGCGTTCAGCAGGCTTTGCTGAAAATTCTCGAGGGCACGGTGGCTTCGGTACCGCCTCAGGGCGGCCGGAAACATCCGCACCAGGAATTTATCCAGATTGATACGACGAATATTCTCTTTATTTGCGGCGGAGCTTTTGACGGTTTGGAGAAGATTATTCAGTCCCGGATTGGTCAGAAGGGTATCGGGTTTAATTCAACGATACGCCAAAGCGAGGAGGAGACAAATATCGGTGATTTGTTCCGTCAGACATTGCCGGAGGATTTGATTAAGTTTGGTCTGATTCCGGAATTTGTCGGTCGTGTGCCGGTGTGTGTTGCGTTGGACCTTTTGGATGAGGACGCTCTTGTCCAGATTTTAACTCAGCCGAAAAGCGCCCTGGTGCGCCAGTATCAGCGCTTATTTGAGATGGATGGCGTACGCCTGGAATTTGAGCCGGAGGCCGTGAAGGAAGTGGCCCGCCGTTCTTTTGAGCAGAAAACCGGCGCCAGAGGACTGCGTGCGATTATCGAAGAAACGATGATGGATATTATGTATCGGATTCCATCGGAGGAATTGGTGGACTCTTGTACCATTACAAAGGATGTTGTCGATGGCAAGGGCGAACCGATACTCACCTATGGTGAGAAAACACCTGTGAAACGGGTGACAGGCAGTAAAAAGGTTCCGCAGAAAACCAGCGGAGAGATTGCCTGATTGAGACGACTGTAGATTGGGGGCTGTACCAAAAGGTACAGCCCTATTAGTTCATTACGGGAGTGTGATACAAAAGATGAATGATATTTGTTTAGAACTGCCGGTGATTGCTTTGCGGGGCATGACGATTTTACCGAATATGATTGTCCACTTTGAAGTCAGCCGCAATAAATCCAAATTGGCCATTGAGGCGGCCATGCTGGCCGACCAGAATATATTTCTTTTGACGCAGAAAGATGTGGAAGTCGAGGACCCCACAAGAGAAGACCTCTACGAATTCGGAACGGTGGCCAAGATTAAACAGATTGTGAAGCTGTCAAAGGATTCGCTCAGAGTAATGGTCGAGGGAACCTACAGAGCCC
Organism: uncultured Lachnospiraceae bacterium; assembly: GCA_902489645.1. Taxonomy (GTDB): domain Bacteria; phylum Bacillota; class Clostridia; order Lachnospirales; family Lachnospiraceae; genus Frisingicoccus. Next base: position 45,134 of record CABUAW010000009.1, read on the forward strand.
ATCTGGATAATCTGATGATGACAGAACCGATGCTTAAAGCGGAGGTTACGGTGTTTGATAAAACAATCTGCGAGATGGATGACGTGCAGAAAGCAGGCTGCGTGCGGTATCTCCATGAGCTTCTGGAGAATTATTCTCTGCAGAATCCAAATTTCAGCAGTGAGCTGGTGCGTCAGCTTTTGGAAGAGGAAAATCTGCTGAAACTGGTTGACCAGTTGTGTACCAACCTGCCGATGGAATATAAACAGCGCCAGAAATGCCTGGAAACAGTGGATTTACAGATGCGTTTTGAGGTACTGGCCCAGTTTATGACAAAAGAAATAGAGATGATACAGATTACCCGGGAGATTCAGGCAAAGGTGAAGGAACGGGTAGATAAAAACCAGCGGGAGTATATTCTGCGGGAACAGATGAAGGTCATCCGGGAAGAACTCGGCGAAGACAATACCCAGAGTGATGCGGAGCAGTTCGAAGCGCAGTTGAAAGAGCTGGAAGCCAGCGACGAAGTTAAAGAGAAGATTCAAAAGGAAATCGACCGTTTTCGCTCATCGGCCAATATGGCGTCTGAAAATGGGGTTATCCGCGGTTATGTCGAAACGCTTTTATCCATGCCATGGGATAAGAGGGATGAAGAAAAGGTCAGCTTGAAGCAGGCGGAGAAGATTTTGGAAGAGGACCACTATGGTCTGGAAAAGGTGAAAGAACGTATTCTCGAATATTTGTCGGTGCGCCTTTTGACAGGTAAGGGTGAAAGCCCAATCATATGTCTTGTAGGACCGCCGGGAACCGGAAAGAGTTCCATTGCCAAGTCAGTGGCCCGGGCCCTGGACAAAAAGTATGTACGTATCAGTCTTGGCGGCGTACGGGATGAGGCGGAAATCCGGGGACACCGGAAAACCTACGTGGGCGCCATGCCGGGACGTATTGCCTCCGCACTGAAAAATGCGGGCGTGAAGAATCCGGTGATGTTATTGGATGAGGTGGATAAGGCAAGCAATGATTATAAAGGGGATGTATTTTCCGCTTTGTTAGAGGTTTTGGATTCGGAGCAGAATTCCAAGTTCCGGGATAACTATATTGAACTCCCGGTGGATTTGTCCGAGATTCTCTTTATCGCCACAGCAAATACGTTGTCCACGATTCCGAGACCGCTGCTGGACCGTATGGAAGTTATTGAGGTCAACAGTTATACGGAAAATGAAAAAATGCACATTGCCAAGGAGCATCTGATTCCGAAGCAGATTAAGATTCACGGCCTGAAAAAGAGTCAGATATCGATTACCGACAAAGCGCTGGAAAAGATTATTGTTCATTATACCCGGGAGGCCGGCGTCCGTAATCTGGAACGGCGGATTGGAGATATTTGCCGTAAATCGGCCAGGGAGATTGTGGAAGAGGATAAAAAGAACGTCAAGGTTGGCGTAAAGACGCTCAGTAAATATCTTGGAAAAGAGCGTTATAGCTTCGACGAGGCCAATACTGAGGATGAGGTCGGTATCGTTTGCGGACTGGCCTGGACCAGTGTGGGCGGCGTTACCCTTTCAGTGGAAGTCAATGTTCTTCCGGGCAACGGCAAATTTGAATTAACAGGAAAGCTCGGCGATGTAATGAAGGAATCGGCCCGGGCCGGAATCAGTTTCATCCGTTCCATGAGCAGAGAATATTTTATTCCTGAAAATTTCTTTGAGAAGCATGACATTCATATTCACATCCCGGAGGGCGCTGTACCGAAGGACGGCCCGTCGGCCGGTGTGACGATGGCTACGGCGATGATTTCCGCCATCACGGGAATTCCGGTGAAAGCCAGTGTGGCAATGACCGGAGAAATTACGCTTCGGGGCCGGGTACTTCCAATCGGCGGCTTGAAGGAAAAAATGCTGGCGGCCAGGGTGGCCAAAATTAAGACGGTTGTTGTCCCGGCAAAGAATCGTAAAGACGTGGAAGAGATGGATGCGGAAATCTATGAAGGCATGGAAATTGTCTATGCACAGGCCATGGCGGACGTTTTAAAGACGGCTCTTGTCCATATGCCTGAAAAATCCGAAGCGGAGCCGGATGGGGAGCCAGAGAGCAAGTAAAAGGAGATTTTATGCACGTTATTAAAAATGTCAATTTGGAAACGGTCTGCGGAATTACAAGTAAGCTGCCGGAAAATAAGCGGCCGGAGGTGGCCTTTGCCGGAAAATCGAATGTGGGAAAATCTTCTCTGATTAACGGCTTAATGAATCGGAAGTCCTATGCTCGAATTTCCCAGCAGCCGGGGAAAACCCAGACAATTAATTTTTATAATATTAATGATGAAATTTATTTTGTCGATTTGCCCGGTTATGGCTATGCCAGGGTTTCTGAGGCGGTCAAAGCAAAGTGGGGAACGATGGTTGAAAGGTATCTTCATACATCGGAGCAGCTTCGGCTTGTTTTCCTGCTTATTGATATCCGCCATGAACCGTCTGCCAATGATAAGCACATGTATCAGTGGATTGTGGAACAGGGCTTTCATCCGGTCATTATTGCGACAAAACTGGATAAGCTAAAACGCAGCCAGGTTCCCGAGCATGTGAAACAAATCCGGGTGGCTCTTGACGTGGTGGAGGGCACACCGATTGTTCCGTTCTCTGCGGTGAGTAAGCAGGGACGGGATGAAATATGGGATTTGATTGAACAATATGCACTAAATTTATAGTAATTATCCCCCATTTCGTATATAATAGGAATATGAAATGGGGGATTTTTATGCGTTTAACATTTTCAGGAGCCGCCCATGAAGTGACGGGAAGCTGTCATTATCTGGAAGCGTGCGGACACAAAATATTTATTGATTATGGGATGGAACAGGGTGAAGATTTTTTTGAAAATCAGCCGGTGGCCGCTGCTGCTGCGGAGATTGACTATGTGTTTTTGACCCATGCCCATATTGACCATTCCGGCTTGCTGCCTTTACTGTATGCCGAGGGATTCCGGGGCACCGTTTTTGCGACCAATGCGACAAAGCAGCTTTGCGGCATTATGCTTCGTGACAGCGCCCATATTCAGGAATTTGAAGCAGAGTGGAAGAATCGTAAAGGGCGCCGGGCCGGGAAACCGGAAGTCGTACCGACCTATACGATGGAAGATGCGGAAGGGGTGCTTGAACATTTTGCCGGCTGCGATTATAACAAAATCATCGATATTTGTCCGGGAATCCGTATCCGATTTATCGATGTGGGCCATTTGCTCGGTTCTTCATGTATTGAAATCTGGATGAGTGAAAACGGAATACAGAAAAAGATTGTCTTTTCCGGTGACGTGGGCAACACCAATCAACCGCTGATTAAAGACCCGTCCACCGTGGAAGAAGCGGATTACGTCGTTATTGAATCGACCTACGGCGACCGTTCCCACGGACAGACCCGGCCGGATTATGTGGAAGAACTCAGCCGCATTATCCAGGAGACCTTTGACCGGGGTGGTAATGTGGTGATTCCATCCTTTGCGGTAGGACGTACGCAGGAAATGCTGTACTTTATCCGCCAGATTAAAGCGGAAAATCGCATTAAGGGCCATGATAACTTTGAAGTGTATGTGGATAGCCCTCTGGCCATTGAGGCGACGACGATTTTTAATCAGAATATCTATGAGTGTTTTGATGCGGAGGCTATGGAGCTTGTCAGGCAGGGGATTAATCCGATTACCTTCCCGGGATTGAAAACATCCGTTTCCAGTGAGGAGTCCAAAGCCATCAATTTCGACAGCCGCCCGAAGGTGATTCTTTCGGCGTCCGGTATGTGCGAGGCGGGACGCATCCGTCATCATTTAAAGCATAACCTGTGGCGGCCGGAATGTACGATACTTTTTGTCGGCTATCAGGCCAATGGAACACTTGGACGGGCTTTGGTGGAAGGCACTCAGGAAGTAAAGCTTTTCGGTGAGACAATCGAGGTGTCTGCCCATATTGAACAGTTAGCGGGAATCAGCGGTCATGCAGATAAACAGGGATTGATTCACTGGCTCCAGGGCTTTAAAAAGAAACCGGAACGGGTATTTGTCGTTCACGGTGAGGATTCGGTGTGCGACGCCTTTACCGAGTGCCTTAGAAATGAATACGGTTATGATGCGGTAGCTCCGTACAGCGGCACCAGCTATGATTTGACAGATAATAGCTGCGTTGTTGAAGCCGTGCCTGTGCGTAAGTCTAAGAAGGCGGCGGCGAGAAAGGCCAGCTCCGTATTTGAACGTCTTGTGGCAGCCGGACGGCGCCTGATGACGGTTATTCAGCATAATGAAGGCGGAGCCAATAAAGATTTGGCTAAATTTGCGGACCAGATTAATAATCTCTGCGATAAGTGGGACCGATAGAACAATAGAATAAAAAAATGCGGATTATTCGTCCGCATTTTTTTTTGCCAGTAATGTTGTCATAAGATAATTATAAATTTCACTGCTCTGCTTGTGCCAATGGTCGCAGATGAGTTCGGCCTGAAGCTCGGTAGGTACGGTGAGCTGAAGCTTGAGCAGCGGCTCTTTGCCGTCCTTGAGAAGAAGCTCCACATCAAATTCCTGATTTTTTTTCGGGAGGTAGGCAGCGGTCACTTCATTCGTCTGGCGGAGTACATAATGCTTATCGGCCAAATAGGAGCAAATATCATTTTTTATGCCGTCAGAGATTGAGGAGGAAAAGGCCTCCAGGGTTTCACGGCCGGAAGAAGTCAACTGGTAATAGGAGCTGTTGTTTTTCTGGTCTACAGAAATAAACTGGGCTTCGATTAAATCGGATATGGCCGCCTGGGTTGTAAAGTAGGTGGTATATCCTTTATCCAGAAGAAATTCACATACCTGGGAATTTGTCAGAGGAAATTCGGAGGCATTGAGAATATAAAGAATCATTAATTTATACAGGGTGGATGGCTCGGCAATCATAAATGTTCCTTTCCTGACCTGCCGCAGTGTCCGAAAGGGGCGTATACATTCGTCCCTGCCAGGTCTCGCAGGTTTTAAATGTGTGATGGATGGTGTTGAGAACGTGTTTTTTATGACCACTCCACAGTGGGGCTGTCAGTAATTGTTTGGGACCGTCGCCGGTCATGCGGTGAATGACCATCTTGGGCGGAAGAATTTCAATGCAGCGGATAATTAAATGCGTATATTCTTCCAATGTCAATATATGAAAAGGATGGGCGTGGTAGAACGCATCCAAATCCGTTCCCCGAAGGACATGGAGTAATTGCAGTTTAATGCCCTGAATGGGTTGACAGGCGAGAAAACGGTGGGTTTCCAGGATATCGTTTTCAGATTCTCCGGGAAGTCCGAGAATCGTATGGACGATAGTGTCAATACCGGCTTCTTTCAGGCGGGCGAGGGTGTCGGTAAAAACGTCCAGAGCGTAGCCGCGTCGAATAAAGCGGGCCGTGTCTTCGTGAATCGTTTGAAGCCCAAGTTCAATCCAGACAGGTTTTATTGTATTTAAGCGCTTTAAAAGACCAATGACGTCCGGTGAGAGGCAGTCCGGCCGGGTGGCAATGGAAAGAACCGCTGTCTCCGGATGGGAGATAGCGGACATGTACAGCTTTTCCAATCGTTCCACCGGGGCATAGGTGTTTGTAAAAGCCTGAAAATAGGCAATAAAACGGCGGCCGGTATATTTTTCGGAAAGAAGCCCTTTGCCGGCTTCCAGTTGCCGGCGGATATCCGGGAGAGTATCCTGCGTTCTCAGGTTTTCGCCGGAAAGTCTGGCTCCCGAAAAGTCACCGGAACCTCCGGCGCTGCAAAATATACAGCCCCGGTTTCCTAGGGTGCCGTCCCTATTCGGACAGGTAAAGCCGCCGTCCAGGGCAACCTTATATATTTTTTCACCAAATTGTTCCTTCAGATATTGATTCAAAGAATAATAAGGTTTTCCGTGCCACTGGCGCAGGGCTTCCGTATAACTTGAAATCATATCAGTCTGCAATATGGTCCTTGACTGCTTTGGAAACCACGTTGACAATCCGCGGGTCAAATGGGTCCGGCATAATGAAGTCTTCGCAGAGTTCTTCATCGGAAACAAGTCCGGCCAGGGCCGATGCTGCAGCCAGCTTCATTTCTTCGGTAATCTGGCGGGCACGGCCTTCCAGTGCGCCCTTAAAAATGCCAGGAAATGCGGTCACATTGTTAATCTGATTCGGAAAGTCGGAACGTCCGGTACCGACAACTCTTGCACCTGCGGCTCTTGCAATATCCGGCATAATTTCAGGAACCGGATTGGCCATGGCAAACATGATAGCGTCTTTATTCATAGAAGCCACCATTTCGGCCGTAACAATACCCGGTGCGGAGACACCGACAAAAACGTCTGCGCCCTTTAAGGCATCGGCCAGGGTTCCTTCTTTGTTTTCAAGGTTCGTGTATTTTGTCATTTCCTCCTGCATCCAGTTCAGGTTCGGATAATTTTTGGAAATGATACCAAAACGGTCGCACATGGTTACATGTTTAAATCCGTAGGTCAGAAGAAGGCGGGTAATAGCCACACCGGCGGAACCGGCACCGTTGACGACAACCTTACAGTCTTCTTTTTTCTTTCCTGTCAGGCGGAGCCCGTTCATGACACCGGCCAGAACAACGATGGCCGTGCCATGCTGGTCATCGTGGAAAACGGGGATATCCAGCGCTTCTTTTAAGCGGGACTCAATTTCAAAACAGCGCGGAGCGGAGATGTCTTCCAGATTGATGCCGCCGAAGGCCGGAGCAATGCGGATAACGGTTTCGATGATTTCCTCCGTATCCTGGGTGTCCAGACAAATCGGAACCGCATTAACATTTCCGAATTCTTTGAATAAAGCAGCTTTTCCTTCCATAACAGGCATTGCTGCGTAAGCGCCGATATTTCCAAGACCAAGAACAGCGGAGCCGTCAGATACAACGGCAACGGTATTTGCTTTGCTTGTATATGTATAAACTGCATCCCTGTTTTCGGCGATGACCTTACAAGGTTCGGCGACGCCCGGCGTGTAGGCCAGGGCCAGGTCCTCGCGGGTTTTAATACGGCATTTGGAAACGGTTTCAATTTTTCCCTGCCACTCTTCGTGGAGCTTTAATGCTTTCTCATTATCTGCCATTTTTTATGTTCCTTTCGTTATAAGTTTCGTTACATACATGAATAATAATAGCATTTACCATGAGTGAAATCAAGCAGAAATGGGATTGACAGCCTTTTCCAGCCGTATTAGAATTGAAACGGAGGATAACAGAAGGAGAAAGAAAATGGAAAAATCGAAGGTATATTTTGCAAATTTCCGTGCGACTGTACGGGAAAATATACAGCAGAAGCTGGTACGCCTGATGAAGACGGCCGGAATGGACACCATTGATTTTAATAACAAATATGTGGCTATTAAAATTCACTTTGGAGAACCGGGAAACCTGGCCTATCTTCGTCCGAACTATGCAAAGACAGTTGTAGACTTCGTGAGAAGTATGGGTGGAAAACCGTTTTTGACCGATTGCAATACACTTTATGTCGGCGGCCGGAAAAATGCACTGGACCATCTGGACAGCGCTTATGTGAATGGATTTTCACCATTTTCAACCGGATGTCATGTAATTATTGCAGACGGGTTGAAAGGAACGGACGAAGCACTTGTTCCGGTGGAGGGCGGCACTTATGTCAAAGAGGCTAAGATTGGCCGGGCCGTGATGGACGCGGATATCATTATCTCATTGAATCATTTCAAAGGCCATGAAGCGGCCGGATTTGGCGGAGCAATTAAAAATATCGGCATGGGCTGCGGTTCCAGAGCCGGTAAGATGGAGATGCACAGCGCCGGAAAACCGCATGTGTCTGAACGTAAATGTATTGGCTGCGGTCAGTGTACAAGGGTATGCGCCCATGATGCCATTACAATTACGGATAAGAAAGCGTCAATCGACCATAATAAATGTGTCGGCTGCGGACGCTGTATTGGCGTCTGTCCGATGGATGCTGTAAAACCTGCTTCCGATGAGTCGAATGATATTTTGAATTGTAAGATGGCTGAATATACAAAGGCGGTCGTTGACGGACGTCCAAGCTTCCATATCAGTCTGGTTATGGATGTATCACCGTATTGCGATTGTCATGGAGAAAATGATGCACCAATCGTTCCGGATGTGGGGATGTTTGCATCCTTTGACCCGGTGGCTTTGGATAAAGCCTGTGCGGATGCTGTCAACAGACAGCCGGTTTGCAGGGGCAGTGTTTTGGATGAGGTGGCGCATGTCCATCATGATTATTTTACCGATGTATTTCCGGACACGAACTGGTCCAGCTGCCTGGAACATGCCAAGAAGCTGGGACTTGGAACAGATGACTATGAGTTGATTCAGATTTAATAGGAGGAATAAAAAATGAAAGAAGCAACAATTTTATTACAGAGTATTGAGGATGTTAAAGAATTTAACCGTATTGTAGCTGTATATGATGGGGATGTGGATTTGGTATCCGGACGTTATGTAATTGATGCAAAATCCATTATGGGTATTTTCAGTCTTGATTTAAGCAAACCGATTAATATTCAGGTTCACGGAGACAATCCGGACACTTTAATTAATTCTTTAAAAGCGTTTATCCAGTAAAGCAGTAAAATATCAGGGATGCGGCGGAAAAGGAGAAGCTATGGAAAAAGAACAGTTATTAGGAACAACATTTACGTGTGAACAGGTAGTTACACCGGAGATGACGGCTGCCAGCGCTGTTCCGGGCACACCGAATGTATTCGGCACACCGGTTTTGGTTGCTTTGGCGGAAAAGACCTGCTTCATGTGCATGGACCAGGCCAGTGTCGAGGGAGAAGCCAGCGTTGGGGTTACATTGAATATTACCCACTCTTCACCGACCCCTGTTGGCATGAAGGTTTCATGTACGGCCAAGGTTGAAAAAGTTGAAAAGAAGATGGTAACATTTTCTTTTGAAGCAGTGGATGAGGCCGGTGTGATTGGCACGGGAACTCATGTCAGAGCCTATGTTCAGAAGGATAAGATTGAAGCAAAGGCAGCGGCGAAATTGAATAAATAAAAAGTATTTCAGCAGAAAAGCCATGTATCCATCCCATAGAGGGATTGGAAGCATGGCTTTAGCTTTGAGGGAATATTTTTTTAATATCATTAATAAACAGGTCAACAATCGGCGGGTGGTCACGCAGATATATGAGTCCATAAGGAACTGTATAGTCCCAGTCTACCGGTCGATTAACCAATGATGGATGAAGGTTGTTCCAGTTATCAATAGAAATCATCAGACAGTTTTGTGCCAGACACAGATTTAAAGTCTCAAATTCATATCTCGGCGTATCAATCAGTGTAATCTGGGGATGATTTTGCTCCAGATTATCGCGTAACTTATCAATATAAGTAGAAATACCGCGTTTTACAATCATCAGTTTTTCGTTATATAAGTCAGATATCGACAGTTTTGATTTTTTCGTCAGAGGATGATGTTCGGGCAGCGCACATTGTAACAATCTGCCTTCAAGCCAGGTGTAAGAGAAACCTGGAGTTTCCGATTCCGGATGGGCAAAGTTTCCGAAAAGCAGGTCAATATTGTTCCATATATCATTATTTATATCATATACGTCAGCATCATTTGGCAAAGAGATAATTTTTAATTGTATATCCGGCATACGATTTTCAGCATGACTCCATAATGATGCGACAGGATTGCAGGGGGACAGAAATGAATTGCCTATGCGAATGATATTCCGCGTATTTTTTAGTGTTTTTTCAATATGTTTCAAAACGGCATCCGAGTGGGCGATGATATCTTTCGATTCTGCATAAATGATTTTACCTGCTTTTGTCAGTTCTAATCCCCGGTTGCTTCGTTTGAATAAAGGGAAGCCGAAATGTTTTTCCAGATTGTTAATCTGTTTCATAACAGCAGTTGGTGTTATATAATTATTTTCTGCGGCCTTGGAAAAACTGCCATAATCCGCAACCTGGATAAAAATTTTCAGGTAATGATTGTACATTGAATCCCCTCCGATTGATGCTTTTACCTTTTGGTTAAAACTATTGTAACAAACGGAGAATTCCGATGCAATATAATTTTAGATATAATTAAATAAACAAAAAAATTTTTCAAGGGGGATTTAAACTATGCCGTATTTTGCAACAGAAGATAATTGTAAAATTTATTACGAAGAAAGTGGCGAGGGGGAAGCCGTTGTATTTGTTCATGGATGGGATTGCAACAGACATTTCTTCAAAAAGCAGATACCTGAATTTGCAAAAAAATATCATGTTTTGGCTTATGACCTGAGAGGCCATGGCGATTCAGACCGTCCGGAGAAGGGATTATATTTGGCTCAGTTTGCCAAGGACTTAAAAGATTTAATTGAAAACAGAGGACTTAAAAATGTTGTTTTAATCGGATGGTCGATGGGCGTACATATTATCTGGGAATATATCCGTAATTATGGATGTGAAAACCTGAAAAAAATCGTTTTAATTGACATGACTGCAAAAATGATGGCCGAGCCGGAAGAAAATTGGCCGCATACTATTTTTGACAGTTATACAAGAGCAGACGGAATGGCTTATCTGGAACAGTGTGCTCAGAATTGGGATTCCTGTGCGGATGAATTTGTTCCGGCCATGTTCAGCGACGGACCTTGTCAGGAGGAAATTCCGTGGGTATTGGATATGGCAAAAAGAAACACACCGCATGTTATGGTTAATATGTGGCTGGCCATTATCCAAAAGGACTACAGAGATATGCTGAAAGATATTAAAGTTCCGTGTCTTTATACCTATGGCGCCAGAAAATCTTTGTATACAGAAGAAAATGCAAAATGGCTGGAAGAAAATATTCCGGGCTGCAGAATTGCGGCATTTGATGGAGGACATATTCACTTCCTTCAGGATGCGGAAAACTTTAATAAAGTTGTTATGGACTTTATTGCAGAATAGTTGTTAAATATTAAAAGAATATAATGTTTTTTATCAAAAAAGCCCGATGGATGGTTATTGATATTCCATTGGGCTTTGATTTATAATAAAATTGTCGGGAAGTTCATTTCAGAAGCCCACATAGAAATTTCTAAATCCTGGTCAGGAGTTAAAACCCACTGTTTAAACGGAAAAAAATATGATAAAATAAAGGAGCAATGTGCATGGAAGAAAAGAAAGCATTGAAAGATTTAAACCTTATAGACCGTTTTTTATTTGCCGAGGTTATGGACAATCCGGAGTCGGTTCAGGATGCACTCAGCATCATTCTGGGACAGGATATTCGGCTTATTCCACCGTCCCAGACAGAAAAAGAGTATCGGGTGTCGCCTTTGTCAAAATCCATACGGATGGACGTTTTTTCCATGTCTGAAGAGGGCATTGTCTATGATATGGAAGCTCAGAATACATATAAGGGAGATTTGAGAAAGCGGAGTCGGTATTATCAGTCATTGATGGACAGTTCCTTATTGGAGCCGGGGACGGATAATTATAATATGTTGAAGGATTCTTATATTATTGTTATTACAAATTATGATATTTTTGGTCTTGGAAAGTATTGTTATACCTTCAGTCCGATATGTCATGAAGCTCCGGAACTTTCCCTTGAGGATGGCGCAATACGGATATTTTTAAATACCCGTGGAAAAAATGAAGATGAAGTTTCTCCGGAGTTGGTAGAGTTTCTGCATTATATGGAAAATACAACGGATAAGGCGGCTGTTGAGGCTGGCGGTGACTGTATTCGGAGGATTCATAAACGGGTGCGTAAGGCGAAGAAGAGTGAGGCGATAGGAATGAGATTTTTGCGGGAACTGGAAGAGCGGAATACATATGCTCTGACTGATGTTGGAAAGGGAAAAAATGAATATACGAAAGATAAAAAAGCCATGATACCGGTTCAGGGAAAATACCCAATTTATCGGCAGTCATGGCTTTTATTATGTTTATTCGGGCATCCCGCATGTCAGATGCTTCGCATGGCGCGCTTCGTCAGGCTGCACGGCGAGGTACATTTAATGCTTGCTGTGAAATTTTTTCCACCAGAAAACAAAAGAAATCAGTCTTGGAATACCAATCCAAAGGAGTATCACAGAGAGGGTAATTGCTTCAAAATTGTTGATTGTACAAGATGCAGCTATGTAAAGCAATACTAATGGCAGAGAAATACAGCCAATGATTTTATGAGCAATTTGCCATGTTTCTTCATCTTGCACGGTCCAGGGAAGCCTTAATCCGGTATGCCGGGTGAATGGAAGTTTCGGAGAAATATAACCGCCAAACAGGATAATAATAAAGGGGAAATCAGCATTAGCCGATTTCCCCTTTTATGAGTTATGCAGTTGTTTTAAAAGTCAACTTCGTCCGGATTCCAGCCGGAAAATCCGGTCTGCTCCATAGCTGCAATGGCTTTCATGTCTTCATCAGAAATTTCAAAGTTATAAACGTCAAGGTTTGCTGCAATGCGGGATGGCGTTACAGATTTTGGAAGTGGAATAATGCCGTTCTGAACGGCGAAACGAATACAAATCTGTGCAACGCTCTTTCCATATTTTTCAGCAATACCTGCAAGGAACTCATTGCTAAGAACCTGTCCGTTGCCAAGCGGACTCCATGCTTCAACAACGATGCCGTTGGCCTGGCAGTAATCGACGGTTTCCTGCTGGAGATATCCCGGATGATATTCAATCTGGTCAATCATTGGCTGAACTTCTGTCTGCATCAACGGTTCCAGGTGATGCGGAAGGAAGTTGGAAACACCGATGGCACGGATGCGTCCGGCCTTGTAAAGCTCTGTGATGGCTTTCCATGTATCTAGGTTGATTTCGTTCCAGTTATCGAAGCGATGTGCGGTTGCCGGCCAGTGAATCAGATATAAATCCAGGTAGTCCAGGCCCATAGTTTCCATGGTTGTTTCAAAGGCAGCCATTGTTTTATCATAGCCGCGTTTCGAGTTCCATAATTTGCTTGTGACAAATACATCTTCGCGTTTCAGGCCACATTCTGCGATAGCCTTTCCGACGCTTCCTTCGTTTTTATATAATGTCGCTGTGTCGATATGACGATAACCGGCCTCAAGCGCTGCTTTAACACAGTTGACGGCGGCATCATCCTTAGCCTGCCATGTTCCGAAACCGATGCCCGGAATCTCAACGCCATTGCTCAATGTGTAAATTTTCTTAACCTCCATGTCGTATACCTCCAAATATAAATTTTTGTTATCAATTCCTTATTCTTATCATACTTGAAATAAAAGTATAAAGCAAGAATTATATTCAGGGGGTGAAACATTTTTTCAATTTTAACTGTGGGAGAAATGGAGATGGATTAAAGGAACCGAAGTATTTTAAAACATGGAGGACACGGATATTGATGAATAAGTGTAAAGATTCATTCTTGACATAAAAATATAAATTGGATATACTCAAGGTTAGAAAAAGCTAACCGATTAGAGGAAATAGATATGGATATAAAGTTGACAGATAAAAAATTTGCGTTATTGCTTTATTTATATGAGAAGGATGAAAAAGCATGTACGGTGACCCAGATTGGAAAGCAGCTTCGGGTGACAAAGTCAACAATCAGCCGAAGCGTGGATGATTTTATCGACCAGGGACTGGTTACGGACAGTCAGGAGCGATATATACGCTTGTCTGCGAATGGCATGAAGCTGGCCAGGGAATATGCGCAGGAGGTTGAAGATTTTTCATTTTGGATTGCACGGTCATCTACCGGATTAGATGTCAGAAAAGTTAAAGAAAATGCAATGCTGATGTCTTTGAACCTCGATTCGGAGGTGAAAAATCAGATACTTTCCCGAATTCGGAGCAGTCATATTTTTTCAACAGATGTTCCGAATGGCCCCCTGAGGTTCCGTGATTTTTCACAGATTCTGGAAGACGGTATATATCCGGTGTCCTTTGTGATTTTTCGTGAGAATTATAAAAAGGACAAGCATTTTTCTATGGCTGACGAAGCATTTCTTCATCCGGCCTCTCTAAAAATGAATAAAGGCGAAGGCATGATTGAGCTTCGGGCGGTGACTATCGAGCGTAGGAATATGCTTGGTCATCTGATTTCGCGCGGTAAATTAATGAACATGGATTATGAAGGGGATGACGGTTTTGTACCGGCGGTTAAAGACGGGGATTTCTATTCAATTCCTGCGGATGCATTGGAATATACCTTTCATGAAAATGAACGGATGCTGGTCGGAAGCTGCCGGACACAATTTTATGCACCGCTGGCAAACAAAAAAGTTCATATTAAATCGGCAGTATTTTCAATGATTTTGAAAGAATTTTAAATATCAAATAAATAAATGTTATTTTCTCTCGAAGAGGCCCGACGGATTGTTATTGATAGTCCGTCGGGCCTGGTTTTATAATAAAGTTGTCGGGAAATTCATTTCAGAAGCCCATATAGAAATTTCTAAATCCTGGTCAGGAGATAAAATCCACTGTTTAAACAGAGAAAAATATGATAAAATAAAGGAGCAAAGTGCATGGAAGAAAAGAAAGCATTAAAAGATTTAAACCTTATAGACCGTTTTTTATTTGCTGAGGTTATGGATGACCTGGAAGCCAACCAGGATGTACTTAGCATTATTCTGGGGCAGGATATACGGCTTATTTTACCGTCCCAAACGGAAAAAGAACACCGGGTGTCACCGTTGGCGAAATCCATACGGATGGATGTTTTTTCTATGTCTGAAGAAGGCATTGTTTATGATATGGAAGCTCAAAGTACATACAAAGGAGACTTGAGAAAACGAAGCCGATATTATCAGTCGCTGATGGACAGTTCATTGCTTGAGCCAGGAACTGATAATTATAATTTATTGAAGGATTCTTATATTATTGTTATCACGGATTATGACATTTTTGGACTTGGAAAGTATTGCTATACATTTAGTCCGATATGCCATGAAGCTCCGGAACTTTCTCTTCACGATGGCGCCATACGGATATTTTTAAATACCCGGGGAAGGAATGAAGATGAAGTTCCTTCGGAGTTGGTTGAATTTCTTCATTACATGGAAAATACAACGGATGACGCAGCGGCAAAGTCAGGGAGTGAACGTATCCGGCGGATTCACAAACGGGTGTGTAAGGCAAAGAAAGGTGAGATGGTAGGTATGCGGTTTTTACGTGAATTGGAAGAACGAAATACGGCCAGAGCGGAAGGGCGCAAGGAAGGACGCAAGGAAGGGCGTAAGGAAG
>CABUAW010000010.1 GCA_902489645.1 uncultured Lachnospiraceae bacterium
CTCCGCCGCCTGCCGGGAAAGTATAGCCTCCGCCGTCTGCTGCGTCCGCCGAAGCCCGGAAACAATCACCTTATCAAAGGTCACATCCGACAGCATCCCGCCCAGTTCTTCCGCCTGCCGTCGGCCATTTTCAGTAATCGGTACATCCAGACTGCCGTAATATACACGCTTTACATTGCACTCGGTTTCACCATGCCGAACCATATACAATTTCATCCTACAAAACCCCTTCCAAGACTACCAGAAGCAGCATATAAAAAATCTCAACAATCTCAGAAGCCGCCCCCAGCGTATCTCCCGTCATTCCACCAATGACCTTTTCCATATGACGCCGGAATAAAAAGGCCAGGATGAAACATAAGAATACACTCATAAAAAGCACCGGAAGCCCTATGTTTGTGGTACATCCAATGCCCGTCCGGATAAATCCGGCCGCCAGACACCCCGTCACCCACAAGGCCCCGACAACTGCTGAAATAACGGCAATATTCAGGGGAATCCGGCCAATATAGCTTTTTCCCAAACCATTTTCCCGTGGATAATGGGCCTTATACATGCACGTACTTTGTACCATTTTCCCGGCCACCGGCGCAGCAAGCAGCATAAACACCGGCATTTTGGAAGATGTTATCAATAAATACTTAAATGCAAGGTCCGCAATAGCCGCAACGACCCCAAAGGTGCCGATATGGCTGTCCTTCATAATTTCCAGCATGCGTTCACGGCTTCTGGAAGAAAAAAGCGCATCCGCCGTATCACACAGCCCGTCCAGGTGAAATCCCCGTGTCATCCACAGCTCACCGAGCAGCGCCAGAGCGGCCGCCACGGAAACGGGAAAAATATGTCTGGCTCCCCAGAAGATAAGCGCCTCAAATACGGCGATGACCATTCCCACCGCCGGCCAGAGAGCCACCCCCCGAATCAGACGTTCATCGCTCACTTCCACACTTTTATTGATGGGAAGGCTTGTAAATAATTGTAAAGTTAAAATTAACGTATCCATAAATCACTCCGCCTTAATCCGGACCGGAATACCGCTGACCACAAAATAAACCTGTTTGGCCTCAGCCGCCAGATACTGGTTCACCCGGCCAAGAATATCCCGAAATCCCCGGCCAAGCGGCGTTTCGGGAACAACGCCCAGGCCGATTTCATCCGTCACCATGACGTAAGGTAAGCGTTTTTCCCGCACAACCGCCATAAATCTCTGAAACATTTCTATAATATAGCGTTCTGCCGCACTGTAATCAATCTTTGCAAAATCAATATCGCCGTCTTCTGCCTTTTCCGTCATGCCGCCAATAAAATCAAAGAACAGATTTGTCACCATCGACGTCACACTGTCCAGCAAAATACCGTCATAACCCGCATAGTTTAAATGCTCCAAATCCCGATAACCTTCATGGGTTATCCACAATTCGCCCCGGCGTTCCCTGTGTTTTTCCACACGGCGGGCCATTTCTTCATCAAAAACCTTGCCCGTTGCCACGTAGAGCCTCCGGCCGCCCATGGCTTCGACAAGTTTTTCACCGTATTCACTTTTTCCGCTCCGGCAGCCGCCTGTCACTAAAATCATAGACCCTCTCCCGCTGTGCTGTCCAGACAGCACTTTCTATTCACTATTGAATAAAAATCGGCTGTCAGGGATATCCCCATCCGCTGACAGCCAATTTTATTATTGTTTTATTTTTCAGCAAATCGTTTGGCCTGCTCCGCAATCAACTGAGCATCCTCGAAATAATTAATCTTCATCGCCCGCTTGACTTCTTCCAGCGTTTTGGCTGCAACCTTCTGGGCCTCAATGCTTCCCTTACGGAGAATCTCATAAATTTCAGGAATCTGTTTTTCAAGTTCCTTTCTCCGGGCGCGAATTGGCTCCAGTTCTTCCTGCATAATATTGTTCAGGAAACGTTTTACCTTTACATCGCCAAGTCCGCCGCGGCGGTAATGCGCCTTCAAAGCGTCCAGATTTTCATATTCCGGCCAGAATTTCTCAAAATGCTCATCCCGGCAGAACGCATCCAGATAGGTAAATACCGCATTTCCCTCAACGCATCCCGGGTCGGACACCTTCAGATGGTTCGGGTCGGTGAACATACCCATAATTTTTTTCTTAACTTCTTCCTCTGTATCCGAAAGATAAATACAGTTATTCAGAGATTTGCTCATCTTTGCCTTTCCGTCAGTTCCCGGCAAACGGCAGCATACTTCACTCTCAGGAATAAGAGCTTCCGGCTCAACCAGCACTTCATCATAAACCGAATTGAATTTGCGGACAATCTCTCTTGTCTGCTCAATCATCGGAAGCTGGTCCTCGCCAACCGGTACCGTTGTCGCCTTAAATGCGGTAATATCCGAAGCCTGGCTGATTGGATAGGTAAAGAAACCCACCGGAATACTGGTTTCGAAATTACGCATCTGTATTTCGGCTTTAACCGTCGGATTTCTCTGGAGACGGGAAACCGTTACAAGATTCATGTAATAGCAGGTCAATTCTGTCAGCGCCGGTACCTGAGACTGGATAAAAAGCGTGGATTTTTCCGGGTCCAAACCGCAGGAGAGATAATCCAATGCCACCTCAATAATGTTCTGACGTACTTTCTCAGGATTATCCGCATTATCCGTCAACGCCTGAGCATCCGCAATCATAATAAAAATTTTGTCGTATTCCCCGGAATTCTGAAGCTCTACCCGGCGTTTCAGGGAACCTACATAATGTCCTACATGAAGCCGGCCTGTCGGACGGTCTCCGGTTAAAATAATCTTTTCCATTGTCATCTACTCCTTGATTCTTTATTCTTCCATCACGTGGTCAAAGGCCACCTTAAACATTTCCTGGATATGCTCATCTGCCAGAGAATAATAACGCACCTTGCCGTCCCGGCGTGTCTTTACCAGTCTGGCCTGCTTTAACAGCCGGAGCTGATGGGACACGGCGGATTGATTCATCTCAAGCAACTGGGCCAGGTCTCCCACACACAGCTCGGATTGGCTCAATGCACAGATGATTTTTGCCCGGGTCGAATCCCCGAAGGCCTTGAACAGTTCCGCCACTTCAAATAAGTCATCCTCCGGCGGCATAGCATTTCTTACCTGTTCAACCAGACTGTCTCCCATGTTCTCTACTTCCCTTCAATTGCATGGCCCTTGGCCTTTAAAACATCTACTACCTGATACACATACTTATGGCAGATTTCATCCGTTTCCGCCTCCACCATAACCCGCAGCAAAGGTTCCGTTCCGCTTTCTCTCACAAGGATACGTCCCGTATTTCCAAGAGCTTCCTCCACCGCTTTTACCGCAGCCTGAACGTCCCCATCCTGTTCCGCGGCCGTTTTATCTTTTACCTTTACATTCACAAGCAATTGCGGGTAAATCTTCACCGGTTTAATCAATTCCGAAAGTTTCGCCTTTTTCTCAAGCATAACCTCCATAATCTTCAGGGAGGTCAAAATACCGTCCCCGGTTGTCGCCAGCTTACTGAAAATAATATGCCCCGACTGTTCACCGCCGATGGAATGACCATTCTGCATCATATTTTCATATACGTATTTATCGCCAACGGCTGTCTTTTCATAACGAATCCCTTCTTTATCCAGCGCGAGATATAACCCAAAATTAGACATCACCGTTGTAACAATCGTGTCATTATTCAATTTGCCGTTTTCATGCATATATTTACCGCAGACATACATAATTAAATCGCCGTCCACAATATGCCCCTCATCATCTATGGCAATACAGCGGTCCGCATCACCATCGTAGGCAAAGCCCACGTCAAGCCCCTTTTCAACCACATATTTCTGAAGAACCTCGATATGGGTAGAGCCACAGTTCATGTTGATGTTCGTACCATCCGGTTCGGCGTTAATCACATAGGTTTTTGCGCCCAACGCATCAAATACACTTTTGGCAATCGATGAAGCCGAACCATTGGAACAATCCAAACCAACCTTTTTATCCTTAAAGGAACGGGTTGCCGTGGAAATGAGATGTCCGATATAACGGTTTCTTCCCATGGCATAATCCACTGTCCGTCCGATATTCTCACGGGTTGCCAGCGGAAGCTCTTCGGTTTTCCCATCGATGTAATCCTCAATGAGCTGTTCCACATCGGCGCTCATCTTGTGCCCCATGGCATTGATGATTTTAATGCCGTTATCATAGAACGGATTGTGACTGGCCGAAATCATAATGCCGCAGTCAAATTCCTCCGTCCGCACGACATAAGAGACACTCGGCGTCGTCGTCACGTGAAGCAAATAGGCATCCGCACCGCTGGCTGTCAGTCCGGCGGCCAGTGCATACTCAAACATATAACTGGAACGCCGCGTATCTTTGCCAATAACAATGTTGGCCTTATGCTCTTTTCCAAAATAATATCCTAAAAATCGTCCAACCTTAAAAGCATGTTCCACCGTCAGCGTCTTATTTGCTTCGCCGCGGAAACCATCTGTCCCAAAATATTTTCCCATAATTCTTATTCACTCCCAAGAAAAATTCACTCATGGTTATTACTATACCATAGTTTTATAGATTTTTCACTGTTTTTATTTTTTTACACTTGACATGTATTTTATTTGTGATAGTATCATATTATAGATTATGTAGTTTTGATTACTACGTGTTGTCGCAAAGGTGCGTATTTGATACAAATTGCAGAACAGGAAGGTGATATTATGAAGTTTAAACCGAAAGACCCCGGCAGCGCAATTACCCATTTTATCGGCTGGCTCATGGCTTTACTCGCCGCCGTACCGCTGATTGTCCGGGCCTGCACAGCGCCGGATATGGTTCATGTTATTTCATTAAGTATTTTTATTGTCAGCATGCTTTTACTATATGCGGCAAGTACCCTGTATCATTCATTGGACATTAATGAAAAAATCAATAAACGTCTGAAAAAATTTGACCATATGATGATATCCGTGCTTATCGCAGGAACCTACACGCCGGTATGCCTCATCGCCATCCGGGGAACGTTAGGATACACCCTTTTAGCCATCGTATGGGGCATCGCCATTTTCGGCATTATCCTGAAGGCCTTTTGGGTAAACTGTCCGAAATGGATTTCCTCCGTACTCTATATCGGTATGGGCTGGACCTGTGTCCTCGCATTTACTCAGATATTAAACAGCCTGTCCAGAGAAGCCTTTATGTGGCTTCTGACCGGCGGTATCATCTACACTGTCGGCGGTGTTATTTATGCTTTAAAGCTTCCGATTTTCAACAGCCGCCACAAAAATTTCGGCTCCCACGAAATCTTTCATCTCTTCGTGATGGGCGGCAGCTTCTGTCACTTCATACTGATGTATAAGTTTCTGGCCGTTATGCCGATTTATTAAACTTTCGATGGATTTAAAATGAAACAGGATGTCGGGGTATTCGTATTTTACATGATACGAATTCCTCCGGCATCCTTTTTACCTGTAAATCCCTCAATGGATTTTATTTTCCTGTGATACGATAGGCATGATTCAGCGGTCCGCTGCCCTTTCCCAAATCAAGACCGTCTTTAAGGGCTCCCGTAATATAGTCCTTCGCATTTTTTACACTGGCTTTCATGTCATAGCCCAGGGCCAGATTGCTGGCGATGGCCGATGAAAGGGTACAACCGGTACCATGGGTATTCGGATTATCCACCCGCTCGCCCCGATACCAGAGAATCTCCCCGTTATCATAGAGCAAATCATCGGCGGTTTCGGTGAGATGCCCGCCTTTAATCAGCACGCAGCCCTTCAGATTTTTTCCTATAATTTCCGCTGCCCGGACCATATCCTCCGTGGACTTAATTTCAAATCCGCAAAGACACTCGGCCTCCGGAATATTCGGCGTAATGATATCGGCCAGAGGCAGAAGCTTTGTCACTAAAGTCTCCTGAGCATCCGGACTCATTAACGCACAGCCGCTGGTGGAAACCATGACCGGGTCCACAACAATATTCTCGGCCCGATGTTCTTTTAGTTTTTCCGCAATTTTCTCAATGATACCGATATTGGACACCATGCCGATTTTCACCGCGTCCGGCCGGATATCGTTAAAAATACAATCCATCTGCTCGCCGACAAATTCCGGCGTCGCTTCCAGCACGCCATAAACCCCCGTTGTGTTCTGGGCTGTTAATGCGGTAATCGCGCTCATCGCATAAACTCCGTGCGCCATCATCGTTTTAATGTCCGCCTGAATCCCCGCGCCGCCGCTGGAATCAGAGCCCGCAATCGTCACTACTTTTTTCATATTGTATTCAACCCCCGTATTATAATAATGGTGAAAAAATTCTCAATACCCACTGGACACATTTCTGCCATACCGGACGCCTTTTCCATTCATCCAGACTGATGCGCTCACTTTTGCGCATCGTCTCCAGAAAGTCTTCCTTCATTTCCATGACCGCCGGAACCTCCGTCATCAATACGCCACATTCATAATGGAGATAAAAACTCCGGTAATCCATATTAATGGTACCGCAGACACCGCACTCGTCATCCGAAATCACATTTTTCGCATGAATAAAGCCCGGTTCATACTCATAAATCCGTATACCATTTTCCATAAGCCGCCCATAATTCGATATATTGACCATATAAACATACCACTTATCGTAATGGCGCGGCGTGATAATCCGTACATCCACACCGCTTCGGGACGCCCGACAAAGGTCGTCAACCATCCGGTTATCCAAAACCAGATACGGCGTTGTAAAATAAATATAATCTCTGGCCTTATTAATCAAATGGGTATACATTTCCTCAATCGGATTATCCGGATTATTCGCCGGACCATCCGCCACCGGCTGGACATATCCCGGCGCATCCACTGAAATCGTCGGACGGTATTTATTATAATCCAGCTGCTCTTTCTCCTTTGAAAGCTCCCACATCTCCAAAAAGATTTCTGTCAGCCCCCAAACGCCGTCGCCTTCCAGGCGGATGGCCGTATCCTTCCAGTGACCAAACCGTTCAATAATATTCGCATATTCATCCGCCAGATTGACGCCGCCAGTATACCCGATATTTCCGTCAATTATGGCAATTTTCTGATGATTCCGGTAATTAAAGGTCAGACGGGACACATCCTTCACAATCGGCGCAAAAATGCTGACCCGGATGCCAAGTTTTGCCAGTTCATGCCGAATCTCATCTCCGTCCATAAACAGGCAGCCGAAATCGTCCAAAAGCAGACGGACTTCGACTTTTTCCGCCGCTTTGCGTGCCAATACGTCTTTCAGCCGGTCCCATATTTCACCGTTGGATACGATAAAATACTCCATAAAGATAAATTTTTCTGCCCGTTCCAAATCTTCAAAAAGGGCGTCAAATTTCTTTTCCCCCACCTCAAAGTAACGGACGGAAGTATTTTTGTAGAGCGAAAAGCCCTCATGGACCAGATAACGGCTGACCTGGGCTTTATTCGGATGCATTTCCGATAATTCGGCCAGAATGGCCGGGTCCTGCTGCTTATATTCCCTGCCCTTCTCCGATATGCTTTTATATTTTTTATAAAAGGCGCTGTTTGTACGCTTGCGGCCCCACATAAAATAAAGGCAATAACCGAATACCGGGAGCGCCAGAATAATGACAATCCAGAATGAATTAAAGGACGACGAATTATCGACCAGCGCAAAGACCACTGCGATACTGACAATTTCAATCAGAAGATAGGCCCAGGAGGCATATTCCTGAAGCAGCCGCACCAGCAAAAACATCGTTAAGACCTGTAAGATTACCGAAACTAATACAATGGCTGTCCGTACAAGAACCGAAGTCCTCTTTTTTAAGATGTTATTCATAAGCTGCCTCTCCCCGCTGTGCAATTAACCGAAGCTTTTGCCGGCGATTCAACTGCTTAATGGCATATTCCCGCCGCATAGCCTCCTCTTTTGTTTCTACGCATTCATAATAAACCAGTTCCACCGGCCTTCTGCTCCGGGTATACTTCGCTCCCCGCCCCTCATTGTGCGCCTGAATCCGCTGATTCAGATGATTGGTCCACCCGGTATAAAGAGAACCGTCACTGCATTTTAAAATATATGTATAGTTCATGGCTTCCTTTCCAGTAAATGTATCATGGTTTACAGAAGTAATTATATCGGATTACGTTCCCAATTTCAACCAGATGAATGAAAAAAGGGCATTGCCGCCATGGCAATGCCCCGCTATATAAAGCAGCCGATGAAAATACAGTATTTATTCAAATGTCTGGCCCGGGCCGGTAATACCAGAAGAGTTGTAATATAATCGGCAGCATATTTTCCAATATGTATCACCGATTCATCATCGCCTGCTCTATATCTTATGTGATTTTTCCGGTTTGGTGACTGGGCCCCGGCCCATTATTTTTCCAGATAATCCTGTGGATTTACCGGAGTCCCCTCCTTTGTCATTCCAAAATAAAGATGGCTTCCCTCTTCCGTATAGTATTTCGTCGGCTGGGCCACATTGCCGATGGCCTGACCCTTGACCATTGTATCGCCCTCTTTGACATTCACATCCTTCATCTGACCATAGATTGCTTTATAGCCATTTCCCAAATCCACCGTAATCATCAGGCCGTTGACACCATCCTGCGTGAGTGCTTCCACCGTACCGCCAAAGGCTGCGACAACCTCCTGATTAACGTCGGCTTTAATGAGCAATGCCGGATTGCATTTATACTGGTCCAGTGTTTCAAAATAGATGGTCTTATCCGGCGAAAATTCTTTAAGAATTTCACCTTTCACCGGCCATACCATTTTCGCATCGTCTCCGAAGGTTTCTGCAACGGCGGCGTTTGCAGCCTCAGCAGCCGCCACGGATTCGGCCACCGCATTTTCAATATCTGTTGTGTTGCCTGCGGCAACGGCCGGCGTCTCATCCAAAACCTCCGGTGCATTTTCCGCCTGACTAAATTCGGCGGCATTCTCTGCGGCGGCCTTATCCTTCATGCCGGAACGATACCCGGCCACTCCGGAAATCCCAAGAACAACGACCAGGGCCGCTGTCAGCACCATGTAAAATCCATTCTTTTTCCAATAATTTTTAAAATTTTCTTTCACCTGTTATCACCTCGTAGCTATAGTTTGGCCAAAAGACCAAACTTTATACATCCGTTCCCGGAAAATACCAGGAAATAATTTCTTCCCAGCACTTTCCTTCCTCCGCCATGGCATTGGCGCCGTAAATGCTTAAACCCACGCCATGGCCCCGGCCATAACAGATAAACTCAATACCGTCGTTTTTTACCGTATAATCAAAGCAGGCGGACGGCAGCCCCAGACGGCATCGCAAATCCTCACCGGAATAGGTCTGCCCGCCTATCTGTATCTGACGGACGTATCCTGATTCATCCTTCTCCACAATCTGAACCATGCTTTCTGACAATTGCTCCCAGGCATTTTCCGTCGTATCCGCTTCGGCCAGACTGCGGATAATTTTCTTCCGGCTCAGAAATATTTTTTCCATATAATCGGATGAACTTTTATCCCACGGACTGTCCACACTGACTAAATAGGCCAAATCGCCGCCCCAGACATCTGAAAAATTCCGGGTTTTTCCATTGGACAGTAAACAATATAAAGGCAGTATCGGTTCCCCGTTATAGAGTATTTTACACCCCTCGGTTTCCGCTACTGCCTTCCTTAATTTTTCTTCGTCCATACCCTTCGCCAGCCGTTCCTGGGCCGACAGCCAGGGCTGGCCAAGCCACTGGCTTTCCGGTGTCCGCCCTCCGGCAGACATATAGGCTATGTATGTGCGCAAAACAACCGCCATGGCCTTCATGGTTTCCTCGTGGGCATCCGGTTCCAATACCGCCGCCAGAACGCCGACGGCATATTCGTCAAACCCAACCACCCGGTCCATTCCAAATTCCTTCATATGAACAGTAAGGCCCTCAGCGGACTGTTCCCAATCTGCCGAGGGCCTGTAATTCTGATAAATCTGGGTTCCCATACAGGGAATCGCCAATAAACATCCTATAAAAAGCCAGCCAAGCCGTCTCCGCATTTCGGACTCCCCGACCTTTCTATGGTCTCCTTACAGAATATTCCCGCAGACACAAAATGTGCCTGTCCTTATTTTGTTAAAGCAACGGTATCTCTTGCAATCATCAATTCTTCGTTTGTTGGAACAACGAATACTTTAACTTTGGAATCCGGTGTGGTGATTTCAATTTCTTCACCGCGTTTTCCGTTAGCTTCCGCATCGATGGTAATTCCAAGATATCCAAGATAATCGCAAACGCCCTGACGTGTTGTTGCACTGTTTTCACCAACACCGGCTGTAAATACGATAACGTCAACGCCGTTCATGGCTGCTGCATAGCCGCCGATGAATTTAGCTACCTGGTATTTGAAAGTATCCAGAGCTTTCTTACAACGGTCGTTACCGGCATTTGCTGCTTCCTCAACATCACGGAAATCGCTGCTGACACCGCTGATACCGAGAACACCGGATTTTTTGTTTAAGATTTCAGTTACCTGATAAACGTCCAAATTATGTTTTCCAGCATAGAACTCAAGAACGGATGGGTCGATATCACCGCAGCGTGTTCCCATAATCAGACCGGCCAATGGTGTAAGTCCCATTGTCGTATCCACACATTTGCCCTGATTTACGGCACAGATACTGGAACCATTACCCAGATGGCAAACGATTGTTTTTAACTCTTCCGGTTTCTTTCCGAGGATTTCAGCCACACGTTTGGAAACATAGCTGTGGGATGTTCCGTGGAAACCGTAACGGCGAATCTTATCCTCTGTGTATGCTTCATATGGAAGGCCATAGAGATAAGCCTTTGCCGGCATGGTCTGATGGAAAGCGGTATCAAATACGGCTACCTGAGGTACGCCAGGCATCAACTCTTTACAAACCTGAATACCTAAAAGGTTGGCCGGGTTGTGAAGCGGTGCAAGATTGCTGCATTCTTCGATAGCTTTCATAACTTCATCATCGACAACAACGGAAGAAGCGAATTTCTCGCCGCCGTGCACAACACGATGACCTACGGCATGAATCTCTTCAAGAGATTTTACAACGCCGTTTGCTTCATCTGTCAGACAGTTAAGAACAAGCTTGATAGCATTTGTGTGGTCTGGCATCGGAGATTCGATAGTGATTTTGTCTTTTCCTGCTGGTGTATATACGATTCTGCTGCCTTCAATTCCGATACGTTCACAAAGCCCCTTTGCAAGTACGGCTTCCGTATCAGACTGAATTAACTGGAATTTTAATGAAGAACTTCCACAATTGATTACTAAAACATTCATTATTCTTTTCCTCCCATAAAATTATATCCTTATTTTAACATATTTTTTTTAACTGACCAGCCCATTTATGGTATAATTTTCAAAAAAGGAGGTAATGTCTTGAAAAAAATGCAAATAATCATCTTCATTGTCGCTCTTATATGCTTTCTGGGCAGTGCCGGATACCTTGGAAAATATTTCTGGGAGCGACATGTCTCGGCAAAAAACATGGATGATGTCAAATCTCTGCTTGTCGAAGAAACAACGAATCCCGATGAACCGGAAGAATCCGAAAGTAACGAAATTCTTCCCCGCTATGCCCGTCTCTATGAGGAGAACCCGGATTTTGCCGGATGGATTCAGATTCCGGACACAACGATTGACTATCCTGTCATGTACGTGGCTGGCGATAATGATACCTATCTTCATTCCAATTTCAATAAAGAATATGATGCCGCCGGCGTCCCATTCATCGACGGCTACTGTTCTCTGGACCCGGTCAGCGATAACCTGATTATCTACGGACATCATATGGCCGACAACAGTATGTTCCAGCCATTGATGAATTATAAAGACAGGGATTTCTTTGAATCCCATAAGACCATTCGCTTTGACACCCTGAGAAAAGAAGGGACATATACCATTGTCGCCGTCATTCTTTCCCGGGCGCTTTCAGAGGATGAAGAGGGCTTCCGGTATTATGGTCAGGTTTCTTTCGGGAATGAACAGGAATTTAATGACTATATGAACAACATCCGCCAGATGACCCTGTATGACACCGGAGAAACCGCCGTTTACGGCGATAAACTCATTACCCTGTCCACCTGCGAATACAGCCAGGAGGACGGACGTCTGGCCGTCATTGCCAAGAAAATTAATTGATAAAATTCCATCAAAAAACTTGACTTTTACGAGAGCGGCCTTTATAATAAACACATTCGTGAGGGAGTAGTTGGCACAGATGCGTGTGATAAGTCAACATACTGGCTGAAAAACCTGGCTTATCTTAAATAACAAGACTCATGTATAGTTTTTTTTGCTATACATGAGTCTTTTTTTGCATCTCATAAGGCATCCTCACACATATACATATAGTGTAAAGGAGAAACTTCTATGGGATTATTTGAATTGATTTTAATTGCCATCGGCCTGTCTATGGACGCTTTTGCTGTTTCTATATGCAAGGGCCTGAATATGCGTCGCATGAACTACCGCCACGCCGGAATCATCGCTCTTTTTTTCGGAGCTTTTCAGGCTCTGATGCCTACCGCCGGCTGGCTGCTCGGAAAACAGTTCGAAAGCTACATAACAAGTATTGACCATTGGATTGCCTTTGTTCTTCTCGGCTTTATCGGCGTCAATATGATTCGCGAAGCCCTCGGCGAAGAAGAGGAGGACTGCGAATGTCCCAGGGAACATCTGGATTTAAAAGAACTTTTTATGCTGGCCGTCGCCACCAGTATTGATGCGCTGGCTGTTGGAATTACCTTCGCTTTTTTGCAGGTAAAAATCCTTCCCGCCGTCTGTCTTATCGGAACCACCACGTTTATCATTTCCTTCGCCGGCGTTGGTATCGGCCACCAGTTTGGCCGGCGGTATGAGAAAAAGGCAGAAATCGTCGGAGGCGTTATTTTAGTGTTTATCGGATTAAAAATTCTTTTGGAACATCTGGGATTCCTATAAAAATTTGCGGATAACAAACAGTATGGCGATGCAAATCACACCGATGAGCAGCTCCCACATTTCCAGATGATATACAATCATATGTCTGGATATGGCGAAAATAAGTACTTCAACAACGTTGTCCGGCGTATGCCGGACGAGCATTTTTACAAACTCCACGCCGACAACCAGCGACAGTGCATTTTGAAGAAAGGTGTTCAATGCCTCCGCCTGGTCAAAATACCCTGGCTGGGCCACCGAAAGCACCAGCTTGATTGCCAATATACCAATGACGATATCAATGGCAATGGCAAAAAAAGTTTCAATATGTATAGTCATACGGTAAATTCCATCCTGCAGTTTATCTTTCAATATGTCATCTCCCTATTCATTTGGCTTAAATCCCGCCCCTTTTACAATTTCCTCCGTTTCAAAAAGGGTATTTACTATCTCATTATAATTTTTCAGACTCTGCGCCTTTCTTATCTTTTTCCCATATTTTTTTGCATTTGTAAACAGGCAAATCATATAATTCCAGAACTCTTTCATCTTATAAAGCAAAGGAACTTCGCCGGACAGCATCGCACGGTAATCCGTATAAATCCGGTCATGAAATTCCCGGATAAGCGGCTTATCCACAGCCTCCCGTTCCCCAAGGATACCGTCAATAAGCGCCGGATTTGCGATAAGTCCCCGTCCAATCATCACCGACGTCACTTCCGGAAACTGGCCGCAAAAATCCTCGTAGTCCGTCTTTGTAAAAATATTGCCGTTGTAACACACCGGACACCGGCTTTTCTCAAGTCCCAGACGAAACATTTCCATATTTGGCTGTCCCCGGTAAAACTCTTCCCGTGTCCTCGGATGAATAATCAACTCTTCCAACGGATACTTGTTATAAATATCCAGCAATGCGTCAAATTCCTCCGGGCTATCCTTACCCAGCCGGGTTTTTATAGAAATTTTAAGTTCGGTTGTCCGGTAAATTTCTTCTAAAAAGCAATCCAGCTCCTCACGAAACGCAAGAAGCCCGGAACCCCGGCGTTTTCCAACCACCGTCCCCGACGGACAGCCAAGATTCAAATTTATTTCATCATAACCCATCTCTATGAGCTGTTTTTCCGTATAAATAAATTCATCGGCCCTGTTTGTCAAAATCTGGGGCACAATTCTCGGCCCCCGGTTATTCTCCGGGAGTACATCCCGCAGCGCCTTGGAGCTTCGACGGCTGTTCAGCCCCGGTGTAATAAAGGGTGTAAAATATTTGTCAGCCGGATGAAAATAATCATAATGGGCATTACGGAAAATATATCCGGTAATGCCCTCTAACGGTGCCATATAAAATTTCATACGTTTTCTCTCCGTTACGTTACAATAATAATATCAACGTTCCCGCCACAACCCCATCATTAAAAATCAAAGGTATCCGGTGACGGGCCAAATCTCCGGTCTTTATTAAGTCCGTTCATCTTTGCCATATCTTCCGGTTTTAATTCAAAGTCAAAGATATTACTGTTTTCTATAATTCGCTCACGATGCACCGATTTCGGAATAACGATGATACCGTTTTGAATCTCCCAGCGCAGAATTATCTGGGCCGGTGTCCGGCCATAAGCGCCGGCCAGTTCCACAATCACCGGTTCCTCAAAAACATTGGCGCGTCCGAGCGGCGCCCAGGCGGTCACCTGAATCCCCCGTTCCCGGCAAAAGCGCCGCAGAGGTTCCTGGCTCAGATACGGGTGACATTCAATCTGATTGACCGCCGGCACCGTCTGCGAATGGGCCATTAAATCTTCCAGATGTCTCGTCTGGAAATTGCTGACACCGATAGATTTTGTTTGGCCTTCTGCCTGCAGCTCTTCCAAAATGCTCCAGGACTTTAAATAGCAATCGGCCACCGGCCAGTGCAGAAGATATAAGTCCACATAGTCCATCTGCAGTTTTTCAAGGCTTCGAAGCAGGGCCTCTCTTTGAATCCCCGCCCGCATTTCATCATTCCACAGCTTTGTCGTTACAAAAATTTCTTCCCGCGAAATTCCGCTTTCCCTTATGGCATCGCCGACCGCTTTTTCATTACCATATACGGATGCCGTATCGATGTGCCGATATCCGGCTTCCAAAGCAGCCAGCACAGCTTCTTTTGTATGTTCACTGCTCTTATAAACGCCGAGTCCCAGAACAGGCATTTTCATACCGTTATTTAATTCTAAACTCTGATTTAAACCCATTTTGATAAATCCCTCTCTTATTCATCAATCTCAATTTGAAGTGATTTCATGGCTTCCAATGCACAGCGATGGGCCTGCGGGGTAGAACCGGCACAGCAGGAGGCATCCACCCGCACCGGGGTGTTCGGCATTGCTGTCCGAATCAACGTGGCATTGGCCATAACGCAGATATCTGTACAAAGCCCGACAACGATAACCTCATCAATCGGAGCCATACGGTCAATTCCCTGGAGACACCCTGCCATCTGAATAGAGCCAAACGTCTCCTTATCAAACACAAGGCTGCGGTTTGCCGTTACCAGTTCCTGAATATCCTCCTGGAATTTCCAGCCTTCCGTATCCCGCACACAATGTACCACCGGAAGCTTCTTTCCTTCCAGGGTTTCCAGATAATCTTCTCCATGGGTATCCCGTGTATAAACAACAGTTCCCGGGAAATTTTTAATCTTATCAATAACCTTCGGCAATATGACCTGTGCTTCGGCCGAACCGAGGCTTCCGTCGATGAAATCCTTCTGCATATCCACAACAACAAGATATTTACTCATGTCTCTTCCTCCATTATTCCACACTCTTGAGTGATTCTACCATGTTAATTTTTTTCAGTTTAAAGTACATGACCACATTGACCAGCAAAGAAAACAGGAACGTAAACGCTACCGCGTACAGATAACTTGGCAGATTAATATTGCGTCCAAACATGGTCATCTCCACCTCCACCGTCTGAATGACGAACTGGTGCAGTATCTTTCCGAGAAATGCGCCGACAACAGCGCCGATAATCGTCAAAAGTATATTTTCACGGTAGACATAGTTGCCGACTTCCATGTCATAAAAGCCGAGAACCTTTAACGTTGCCAGTTCACGCTTACGTTCATTGATGTTAATATTATTCAGATTATAAAGTACGACAAAGGCCAGCATGCCCGCCGAAATAATCAAAACGACAATAACACTGTCCAGAACACCCAGCATATCTTCAATCTGGCTTTCCATATTATTCGTATAAGACACGGTCAATATACTGTCATTTTTCAATAACTCTTCGCCCGCCTGGGTCAGCTCTTCCTCATATTCTTCCTTCAAGTCGGCAAAAATGCAATTATACGGCGCTTCTTCACCGGCCAACGCCTCATAGAGCTGCGGCGCCAGATAAATGTAATGGGACAGATAATTTTCGCAAATATCCGTCACAGTGACCGTAATCTTTTTATCATCCTCCAACTCAATCTGAACCGCATCGCCTACGGAAACTCCCATATCCTTTGCGGCTTTTTCCGTCAAAATGGCGCTGTCCTCCGACATATACCACACATCTTTTGATACCCGGTCATTAAAGGTTACAAACTGTTCCAGATTTTCCAGTCCGGCCGGTACATAAAGATAAATATCTTTTTTCTTATCTCCAAAGGTCACCTCGGACAGACGCATATAACCATCCATATAAGAACGGATTCGCTCGTCCCCTTCCAGCCCTTCATCGATGGCCTTCTTTTCCTCCATGTCTATATCCTCGTCAATGACTGCCATCAAATCATATATCTGTATCTTACGATATTGAAGTCTGGCAATGTCCATAATTGAATCCTTCAAACCATATCCGACAATCATCAGCGCCATACAGCCGCCAATGCCAAAGATGGTCATGAAAAACCGTTTTTTGTATCTCAAAAGATTCCGTACCGTTGACTTCCACGTAAAGTTCAGATTCCCCCAAATCCACGGAATATGTTCCAGAAATACCCGCTTGCCGCTCTTCGGCGCTTCCGGACGCATAAGCTCTGCCGGCTGTGCCTGCAGGGCCCGGTAACATGCGCTGACGGTCGCAAGCATCGTACACAAAATTGCCGCTCCCGATGCGGCCAGGGCATAGCCCATATGATACGGAATCACCACGTCAGGAATATGTATATACATAATCTTATACGCCGTAACGATAATGTACGGAAATACCTTCTGTCCAAACAATACGCCGACAACCGAACCGCCCAGGGTTGCGGCCAGGGCATAGCCCACATATTTGGCTGCAATCCAGAATTTGCTGTAGCCAAGCGCCTTTAATGTGCCAATCTGAATCCGCTGTTCCTCAACCATACGGGTCATTGTTGTCAGACTGACAAGGGCGGCCACAAGGAAGAACAGCACCGGGAACACGGAACCGATGGCGCGCATACGGTCTGCATTATCCGAATAGCCGCTGTAGTCCGAATTGCTGTCTCTGTCATTGACATACCAGGACGGTTTATCAATACCGTCAATTTCATTTTTCGCATCTAATATTTTAATTTCCGCATCCGAAATCTTTTCTTCCGCTTCCTTTTTACCTTTTTCGTACTCTTCCCAGCCGTCCGCTAATTTTTGCTCATTTTCAGCAATCGTCGCATAGGCCTCTGCAATTTTAGCCTCGCCGTCGTTTACCTGGCTCCAACCGCTATTATACGCACTCTCCCCGCTGGTAAGCTGATTATAAGAATCGGCCAATGTTTTTTCCGCCTCGGCCAACGTGGCTTTCTGCTTTTCCAGTTCCTCTTTTCCGGCTTCAAGCTGCTTCCAGCCCTCCGAGAGTTCGACTTTCTTCGCCTCCAATTCGGCCTTTCCGGCCTCAAGCTCTGTCCGCCCGGCGATAATCTCCGCTTCATGTTCCAAAGCCTCTGCCGCCGCCGGACGCATCGCCTCCATAGCGTCAAGACTTGCCTTGGCTTCCGCCATCTGCGCTTCTGTCTGGGCCACCGCCGCCCGAAGCTGTTCCGCCTGGGCTATCTGTTCTGGCGCTGCCATCCCTGCGCCAATTAACTGCTCCAACTGGGCCAACTGGTTTTTCAGAGTTTCCAGTCCGGACATGCCGCCCTGATACTGCTGCCATCCCTGCTCAAGCCCGGCTATCAATGTCTTTGCATCGGCCAGGCCCTGTTCCGCCACTGCCAATTCACTTTCTTTTTCCAAAAGCGTTTGCTCGGCTTCTGTAAGCTGCGCTTCTCCGTCGCTCAGCTTCGCTTCATTTTCAGCCAGGGTTTTCTCTGCTTCCGCCAAGGCGGCTTTTCCCGATTCCATCTGGGCCAATCCACTGTTATACTGGCTCCAGCCGTCATCCAGCGTACTTCGGCTGGCATACAGTTCATTTTTTGCATCCCGGATATCATTTTCCGATGATGCCAGTTCGGCCTTGCCGTCGGCCAGCTCAGCCTCGCCGTCTTTTAATTCCTGCTCAGCCTCGGCCAGTTCAGATTCCGCTTCTTCTTTTGCCTCGGCCAGTTCGGATTCCGCTTCCGCAATCTTTTCATTGGCTTCATCCATAATCTCCGCATAACGGATATCACAGCGGACATCCGAGATATTCTCCACATTTTCCTTTACCCGGGCGACAATATCCGTATACTCCTCTGTAAAAGCCAGGGCAGATTCCGCCCCTTCCACGGTCACATAGGCCTGGGAATAGACCTCCTGGTCAAAACTCTCAGCGGTCACATAGGCAAACATATCAATCTCGCCGCTACCAATATTTGTACTTCCACGGTTAAAGGATATGTACATCGGACTGGAACAGGTTCCCACGACCGTATAAACCTCCGTGGCCAGATTTTCTGACAATTCCGTATCCGTTCCCGATAAAAATGTCAGCGTATCGCCGATTTTAATATCATAGGATGACGCCATATCCATATCGATGATACACTCACCCTTCTTTTCCGGCAGCCGGCCTTCATCCACATCCACCTGATTCATCGTCTCCGGCAAAGATTCCACATGGATAACCCGTTCACTCTCGCCCATCAGAGCAAGAACGTCAATCATGTACCCCGGTTCAACCTTCTCCACGCCTTCAACGGCCTGAATCGCTTCAATGTCATCCTCCGTCAGTCCGAGGGTACTTAAAATTTTCATGTCCATCATATTATGTGCATCAAAATAGGCATCCCCTGAATAACGCATATCCGGTTCCGAAGCCCGGATACCTGCAAAAAAGGCGACGCCAAGCGCAACAATAAAAAATATTGATAAAAACCGATTCAGACTATTCCGAATCTCCATACGAAAATCCTTCGCTAATGCCTTCTTCCTCATAAGCACTCTCCACTACCATTCTATTGTTTCCACAGATACAGGATTCTCGTTCATCACCATCTCGGACACTTTACCGTTTTTGATTTTAATGACCCGGTCCGCCATCGGTGCAATTGCCGAGTTATGCGTAATGACGATAACCGTCATCCCCCGCTCCCGACACATATCCTGAAGCAGCTTTAATATCGCCTTCCCCGTATTATAGTCCAATGCGCCTGTCGGCTCATCACAAAGAAGCAATTTCGGATTCTTCGCCAACGCCCGGGCTATGGATACCCGCTGCTGTTCGCCCCCCGACAACTGGGCCGGAAAGTTCTTCATCCGGTCACCCAGTCCCACATCCTTTAAAACGCTGCGCGCGCTGAGAGGGTCCCGGCAAATCTGCAGCGCCAGCTCTACATTTTCAAGCGCTGTCAAATTCGAAATCAGATTATAAAACTGAAACACAAATCCGATATCATCCCTGCGGTATCCTGTCAGCTCGGTCGGATTATACCTGGAAATATCCTTCCCGTCTACCCATATGGAGCCGCCGGTCGCCGTATCCATACCGCCTAAAACATTTAAAACCGTCGTCTTTCCAGCGCCGCTTGGCCCGACAATGACAACAAATTCACCCTTCATAATCTCAAAATCTATGCCGTCTGCCGCACGAATTTCAATCTCCCCCATGCGGTAAATCTTTGTTACATTTTCCAGCTTTACATAAGCCTCCATGTATTCGCCCCCTGCTCCATGTTAATATTTTAATTATAAAACGTTTAAAGCCGCATTTCAACCAAAGGCTTGAAGTTCATAAAAAGTTTACATTTAAATAAAAATGACTCCGGGACCTGTATAGACCCCGAAGTCTTGATTATTGTTCAAATATCTCTTATTTAATTTCCAGCCCTCGTACCTTCGCATAGGCCTTAATGGCGGCCACACAGCCCTCGAAGCCGAGTTTGCTGCTGTCCAGGCAAAGGTCGTAATTCCGGGCGTCATACCATTCCTGACCGGTATGATACTTGTAATAATCGCCGCGGTACTTATCCTTTTTCTGGATAAACCTCCGCATCTCATCCTCCGTCTTGCTGAATTTCTTCATGGCCTGCTCAAGACAGAACTCAAAAGGCCCATGGATAAAAACACTGATGACATTATCATAGTCTTTCAAAACAAAATCCGCACACCGTCCGATGATAACACAGGATTCTTCCTCGGCCAACTGTTTAATAATCTTCGCCTGATAGTTAAATAAATTATCTGTGGAAACAAAATCATCGCTGTCCGGCGGAAGTACTTCTCCGGTGTAAACCTTCTTTGCAATCCGGCCTAAAAGCCCGGATTTCGGCGCTTCGTCCGCCGCTCCGAAAAGCTGTTCATTGATTCCGCTTTCATCAGAGGCCAACCGGATAATTTCCCGGTCATAAAAATGAATCCCCAGGTCCTCAGACAGCATTTTACCGATGGTTTTTCCACCGCTGCCATACTGACGCGCAATGGTAATAACTGTATGACTCATATGAATACCTCCTATTCACCCAGATATGCCTTCTTCACCGACTCATTATTCATCAGTTCCTTTGCATCGCCTTCAAGAACAATCTTACCGGTTTCCAACACATAGCCTCTGTCCGCAATACCCAAGGCTTTTTTCGCATTCTGCTCAACCAAAAGAACCGTTGTGCCGCTGGCGCTGACCTCTTTTATAATATCAAAAATCTCATTGACAAAAATCGGGGACAAACCCATGGACGGTTCATCCATCAGGATAATCTTCGGATGGGACATGAGCGCGCGGCCCATAGCCAGCATCTGCTGCTCGCCGCCGGACAGGGTTCCGGCCAACTGGTTTTTACGTTCTTCCAGACGAGGGAAACGTTTGTAAACCATCTTTAAAGAGTTCTCGACTTCATTTTTATCTTTCCGGGTATAAGCGCCCATTCTCAGATTTTCCAAAACGGTTAATTCAGAGAATACGCGGCGTCCTTCCGGCACATGGGCCATTCCCAATGTCACAATCTTATGCCCCGGCATCTTTGTAATATTCCTTCCTTCGAACTCGACCGTTCCGCCTTTAGCCTCAACCAATCCGGTAATGGTATGAAGAATGGTCGTCTTTCCAGCGCCGTTGGCGCCGATAAGGGCAATGACCTCACCCTCATTAACCTCAAAGGATATGCCTTTAATCGCCTGGATAACACCATAATATACCTGTAAATCTGTAACTTTTAACATTGCCATGATACTGTCCTCCTACTCACCCAAATATGCCGTGATAACCTTCGGGTCATTTAAAACAACCGACGGTTCTCCGTGAGCCAGCTCCATACCGAAGTTCAGTACATAAAGATACTCACAAATACCGGATACCAGTTTCATATCATGCTCAATCAGAAGAATCGTAATATGAAACTTATCACGAATCAACTGAATGGTGTCCATCAATTCCTGGGTTTCATTCGGATTCATACCGGCCGCCGGTTCATCCAACAGCAAAAGCTTCGGTTCCGTGGCCAATGCACGGGCAATTTCCAGCTTTCTCTGTTTACCGTAAGGCAAATTCGAGGCCAGAACATCCGCCTGTCCATCCAAATCAAATACCTTTAATATTTCAAGCGCCCGTTCATCCATCTCTTTTTCTTTTTTGGAATATTTCCCAGCATGGAAAAAGCTTTCAACCAGACCGTATTCTACATGATTGTGCAAAGCCACCTTAACGTTATCCAGAACGGTCATTTTGGAAAAAAGACGGATATTCTGAAAGGTTCTCGCGATACCCGACTTACAAATCTCCGTCGGCGCCTTTCCGACGAGACTTTCTCCATCCAATACAATCGTTCCTTCACTTGGCGCATACACGCCGGTCAGCAGGTTGAAGGCCGTCGTCTTCCCGGCGCCGTTTGGTCCAATCAGACCGACCAGACTGCCCTGCTCAATACTCATATTCAAATCATCCACAGCCCGAAGGCCGCCGAAGGAGATTCCCAGGTTTTTAACTTCCAGTAAAGCCATCCTATTCGCCCTCCTTCTGAATACTCATTGCTTTTTTCAGGTTTCGCTTTTCAATCATCGATGTACGGAACTTCGAATTATTAAAGAGCATCATCGCAATCAGAACAATTGCATAGAGCAGCATACGGAAATCGGCCGCACTACGAAGAACCTCCGGAAGGGCTGTCAAAACTACGGCCGCAATAATCGCGCCTTTAATATTTCCCATACCGCCGAGTACAACCATAACAAGGATTTCAATGGACTTGTTATAGTCAAAGTTGCCCGGTTTCAAAATACCTACGTTGTGAGCATAAAATACGCCGGCCATTCCGGCAAAGAAACCGGAAATAACAAAGGCCATCGTTTTAAATTTGCTGACTTTGATACCAACAGCCTCTGCAGCTATATAATTATCCCGCACCGCGCAAATCGCACGTCCATGTCTGGACTTCACCAGATTGGAGATAACCAGAATTGTCAGCAGGACAAAAATGTAAACAAAGCTAAAGTTTTTATAATTACTATAAGTACCAATACCGGAAAGGCCCTTGGCGCCTCCTGTAAAACCTAAAAAGTTAATGACGGATTTAATGATTTCACCAAAGCCCAGAGTGACGATTGCCAGGTAATCGCCTTTCAGACGAAGTACCGGCAGACCGATAATCAAACTGAACAGCGCCGCCACAATACCGCCGACCAAAAGGCCAATCAGCAGTTCCACCAGCGGCGGAAGATTCAGAGCATTGGTTGTCAGCGCTCCCGCATAGGCTCCAATGGACATAAAGCCCGCATGGCCCAATGTCAGCTCGCCGAGGAAGCCGACCAGCAGGCAGAGGGATACTGCCAGCATGACATTAATACAGCACGGGATAATAATGGACATCGCCTGACGTCCGAGAAATCCGCCGTAAATCAAAGCCATAACGATACCGTAGGCCACAAGCGCCAAAATAATATTTATAATTATTGATTTATCAATTTTCTTTTTCACGACGGCCACCTACACTTTCTCTGCTTTCATTTTACCAAGTAAACCGGATGGTCTTACTAATAAAACAATAACAAGCACACCGAAAACAATGGCATCCGCAAGCTGGGTAGAGATATAAGCCTTTGACAGGCTCTCGATAATGCCCAGCACGATTCCTCCGAGCATGGCCCCCGGAATACTTCCGATACCGCCGAGAACCGCGGCGACGAAGGCTTTAATTCCCGGTAACGCTCCCAATGTCGGGGACAATGATTCATACTGACAGATAAACAGAATACCGGCCACGGCCGCCAGAGCCGAACCGATGGCAAAGGTCATAGAAATTGTTTTATTCACATTGATTCCCATTAACGCTGCGGCGCCCTTATCCTCGGATACGGCCCTCATAGCGCTTCCGGCCTTTGTTTTATTGATAAACCAGGTCAGAATAATCATGGCAATTATCGTTACAATCAACGTAACGATTGTAATTCCTGAAATATGAATACCGCCAAGCTTTACCGAAGGTACTTTAATAATCGAACCAAAAGGAATTGGCGTTGCTTTAAATATAATTAAAGCCATATTCTGTAAAAAGTAACTGACACCAATCGCTGTAATTAATACGGCCAGCGACGGCGCATTACGCAGCGGTTTATACGCAATACGTTCTACCGTAATTCCGAGTACCGCACAGACAATAATGGTCAATAAAATACATACCGGCGCCGGAAGCCCCAATAACGCCGCAAATACATAAAGTGCGTATGCACCTACCATAATAATGTCCCCATGAGCAAAGTTAATCATTTTTGCAATACCATAAACCATGGTATATCCCAGGGCAATCAGGGCGTAAATACTCCCTGTCCTCAGTCCGTTGATTAACTGTTCCACAAGATTATTAATCAGACTCATTACCCTCCACCTTTCTTTTTTTGTATTACCGAACTAACTATATATTTTAATATAATCATTTGTCGCTTGCAAGGATTAATGCGTAAAAATCCAAATTTTGTCAGGAAAACACGAAAAAAAATCAGATATCGCCATTCATAAAGAAAACGCCAATATCCCGGCAACAGGACATCGGCGTCTCTTTTAATCCTACATCAGTTTGTCAGATGAAATTATTCATATAATGTGTAAGCACCATCTTTAATCTGGATGAATTTGCTTCCTTTGTTTGGTTCACCTTCTGCAGTATATGTAATTCCATCGCCGGTCAGACCGTCTACAGTAATTTCTGTCATCGCTGCGATTAAGTCTGCGCTTTCAATAGAACCAGCCTGTTCCATAGCTGCTTTGATTGTGTAGATACCGTCATAAGCATCTGCTGCGAACTGGTCAGGTGTTGCATTGTAAGCGGCTTCATAAGCTGCTACGAATGCTGCTACGTTTTCAGATGGGTCTGCTGCGAAGAATGGGCTTAAGAAAATAGCATCTTCAACAGTTGTTGTGTCTGTAACTGTTCCGAGAACGCCGTCCCATCCGTCACTGCCGAGGAACGGAAGTTCCATACCCATATCCTTCGCCTGTTTTGTGATATATGTAGCATCCTGATAATAAGCAGGAACGAAAATTGCTTCTGCATCTGTACCTTTGATAGTTGTCAACTGTGTATTGAAATCAACATCGCCATCTGCGAAAGCTTCACTGGCAACGATTTCGCCGCCTTTAGCTGCAAATTCTTCTTCAAATGCTTCTCTGATACCTGTGCTATATTCATCGGACTGGTTGTAAATAACAGCAATCTTCGTATATCCAAGTGTATCTGCGGCCAAGTCTGCCAGTGTTACACCCTGAGCCGGGTCGGTAAAGCAGATACGGAAAGCATTGTCATTCTTTGTACAGTCCATAGCAGAACCGGATGGTGTAATCTGTAAAATACCGTCTGCTGCTGTTAAATCTGTAATTGCAATACAAGCGCCGCTTGTTACTGTACCCAGGATAGCCTGAGCGCCCTGGTCCATAACGGAGTTGTAAGCCTGAATCGCTTTATCTTCTGTAGCTTCATCATCGGCGAAAATCATATCCAATGTATATGTCTTATCGCCAACGGTTACGCCGCCTGCTTCATTAATCTCTTTAATAGCGATTTCAGCGCCCTGTTTTACGGAAATTCCATAAGAAGCAGCGCTTCCTGTGACAGGTCCGATACCGCCAATCAAAAACACTTCGCCATCTGTGGATGCCGCAGCAGTTTCGCCGTCTGCAGTTGTTTCAGCCGCTTTTGTTTCCGCTTCCCCATCAGAGCCGCCGCAGGCTGTCAAAGAAGCAACAACTAAAGTAGCGGCCAGAGCCATACTAAATACTTTTGTCATTTTTTTCATGTTCTTATCCTCCTTTTAACTTACCGTTTATTGTAATACCTAAACCTAAGGATTGTCAATGAAAACTATCTTTTCCCTGACGTTTTTTTGGAGTATAATAGGAATATATGATTCAAAGGAAGGGGATTTTTTATGAAAGTTTTAACCAATGGTCATTTTATTTCCTGTGACGATGAAGATAGCTGCTTCTCCGTCATGATTATCGAGCATGATAAAATTGTTTACACCGGTGATACAATTCCGGAAAACTATGCCGAATGTCCGACCATTGATATGCATGGCCACACGATTGTGCCTGCTTTTTCAGATACGCATATGCATTTTGAAAGTTTTGCCCTGTTCCGCACAACCGTTGATGTGCGTGACGCCAAAAATTTTGACGAGATGGGAAAAATGCTTCGCACATGGACGGACGCCCATCCAAAAGCCAGGTTTTTACCGGCCTACGGATGCAGCGCTCACACAGTTGAAGAAAGACGTCTGCCTGAAATGAAAGATTTGGATGCAATGACTGATTTACCATTATTAATCGTCAAATATGACGGTCATGCCGCCGTAGCCAATTCGGCTTTAATTGACCTCTTCCCTCTGGAAGTCCTGTCTGACCCGGGCTTTGATTCCAGTACCGGATGGCTTTACCAGAATGCGTTTTACAAGGGCGTCAACTTTATCACGCAGAAGGTTTCTCCGATAACTTTACTCCAGGGTATGCAGGATGCCGCAGAAGCTCTGGCCCAAAAGGGTATCGGCTACATCCATACCGTTGAAGGTGTGGGCTATAAAAATGATATTGACATTGACACGATAAATATTGTCCGTAAGGGACTTCCTCAGAAATTTACCGTATTTTTCCAGACAATGGATGTGGATAAGGTCGTCAAACGAAAAATGACCCACATCGGCGGCTGTTTCTCTCTGGCCCTGGACGGATGTTTTGGCTCGGAGGATGCCGCTTTATCCGAAGGCTATACCAATAACCCGGAAAATAAAGGTTTCCTTGCCTATACCCAGGAGGAAGTCAATGATTTCTGTATCAAGGCCAACCGGGCCGGACTTCAGATTACCATGCACGCCATCGGTGACGCCGCAGTAGAACAGGCCCTGAACGCTTATGAAGCCGCGCTTAAAGATTATCCGCGAAAAGATGCACGCCATATTTTAATCCACGGCGACCTTATGAATAAAGAAGCTATCAAAAAAGCGGCAGACCTTGGTATTACCATCGCCGTTCAGCCGGCCTTTTTAGACTGGCCGCAGGAACCGGAGGCCTATCTGGAATCCATTCTCGGGGAACGCGCACAACAGATTCTGCCTTTGCGTGACATGCTCGATGCCGGGCTGCTCGTCACTTCCGGCAGTGATGCGCCTTGCACCATTCCCGACCCGATAGAAGGTATCCATATCTGCTGCAACCACCCGAATCCAAAACAGGCCCTTACGCCGCTGGAAGCATTAAAAACATATACCATCTGGCCAGCCCGCAGCGCCTTTGACGATAATTACTACGGAAGTCTGACACCCGGCAAGAAGGCAAATTTCCTCGTGTTAGATAAGGATATTCTTTCCATTCCAAAAGAGGAAATTAAGACAACAAAAATTAAGGGAGTTTTCCTGAACGGACGCCGTTTCCGTCCATCCGCTAAATTCTCTGTTCCGGGCCTCGCAAAAGAAATCTGGGAACACCGGAAAGAAAATTAAAGAGGGACAGACCATGATTTATACACCCATGACCCGTAAAGCCATGCGAA
This sequence comes from uncultured Lachnospiraceae bacterium, assembly GCA_902489645.1. Taxonomy (GTDB): domain Bacteria; phylum Bacillota; class Clostridia; order Lachnospirales; family Lachnospiraceae; genus Frisingicoccus. The sequence goes on from CABUAW010000010.1 coordinate 27,207, forward strand.
TTGCCTACGATGCCCATGCCGGGCAGGTGGATAAAACAGGGCTTCCATACATATACCACCCGATACATCTGGCTGAAAGCATGTCCGATGAAAACTCGGTCATTACGGCTCTGCTTCACGACGTGGTTGAGGACACGGATATAACCATTGATGATTTGGCCCGGGAAGGGTTTAATGAGCGCATTTTAACTGCGCTGCAGCTTTTAACCCACAATCCGGCCGACGACTATATGGATTATATTTCCCGGCTTTCCACCTGTCCTCTGGCCCGGAAAGTGAAGCTGGCCGATTTACGTCATAATTCGGATGCTTCCCGTCTGGAATTTATCGACGAAAAAATGAACCGACGCTTTGAAAAATACGCGCGGGCCATCCGTCTTTTGGAAGCCATTGAAAATCCTGGGATTTTGTCCGCTGAAAGTCATTGACTTTTGAGAAAAAATTTCATATACTGAATAAAAAGGTGCGCCGCAAGATACGTCTCCCGGCAAACCGAACAACTCTATAAAAACCTGCTGAACCTGAGGGTACGCCCGAAAGCGAAGATAAGGATGAACTGCAACATACTGTATAACCTTACCCTGTCCAGCAACCCTTTGGACAGGTTTTTTTTATACACAGGCGGATGCTCCGCTATATCTTTTATTAATGGAGGATTTATGGACACACGTATTGCTGTTATCGGTATTATCGTAGAAAACCCGGAGGCTGCGCCTCGAATCAATGATATTCTGCACGAATATTCCCCATACATACTTGGCCGTATGGGTATTCCCTATCCGAAAAGAAATTTGTCAATCATCAGTATTGTCATGGATGCGCCTCAAAATGTTATCAGCGCCCTTTCCGGTAAATTAGGCATGATTCCCAACGTAAGCACTAAGACGGTTTACTCCAAGGTTTAACTACAGAAAATGGATAATGAAAAGGAGAAGATATTTATGTATGATGTAAAATCACTGAAAGCTGAAGAATTTATCAACGACGAAGAAATTTTGGACTGTCTTAGATATGCTGAAGAAAACAAAAACAACCGGGAACTCATTGACGAAATTTTAAAAAAGGCTGAGGACATGAAGGGAATCAGCCACCGTGAAGCCGCCGTCCTTCTGGAATGTGATATGCCGGATGAAATTGAAAAGATGTTCCACCTGGCCAAAAAAATCAAGGACCGTTTTTATGGCAACCGGATTGTTATGTTCGCACCGCTGTATCTCTCAAATTACTGTGTCAACGGCTGCACATACTGTCCATATCACGCAAAAAATAAACACATTGCCCGTAAAAAACTGACTCAGGAAGAAGTCCGCCAGGAGGTTATTGCGCTCCAGGATATGGGGCATAAACGTCTTGCTCTGGAAGCCGGTGAGGACCCGGTCAACAATCCGATTGAATATATCTTGGAATGTATTCAAACCATTTACAGTATTAAACATAAAAACGGCGCTATCCGCCGCGTCAATGTCAATATTGCGGCGACAACTGTGGAGAATTATCGCAAATTAAAAGAAGCCGGTATCGGCACCTATATTTTGTTCCAGGAAACCTACAACAAAAAGAGTTATGAAGAACTGCATCCAACCGGGCCAAAAAGCAATTATGCTTACCACACCGAAGCCATGGACCGGGCTATGGAGGGCGGCATTGACGATGTAGGTATCGGTGTTCTCTTCGGACTGAATATGTATCGCTATGATTTTATCGGCCTGCTGATGCATGCTGAACATCTGGAAGCCGCCCAGGGTGTTGGGCCGCATACCATCAGCGTCCCGCGTATTTGCCCGGCCGACGATATCGATGTTGACGCCTTCTCCAATGCCATCCCGGACGACATTTTTGAAAAAATCGTTGCCTTAATCCGTATTGCCGTTCCATACACGGGTATGATTATCTCCACCAGAGAATCCAAACGGGTCCGTGAAAAGGTTTTGCAGCTTGGCGTATCACAAATCAGCGGCGGTTCCCGCACCAGCGTCGGCGGCTATGTCGAGCCGGAACCAGAAGAGGAAAACTCAGCCCAGTTTGACGTTTCCGACCAGCGAAGCCTCGACGAAGTCATTAACTGGCTGCTGGAAATGGGCTTTATCCCAAGCTTTTGTACCGCTTGCTACCGGGAAGGACGCACCGGCGACCGTTTTATGTCCCTCTTAAAAGCCGGACAGATTTCCAACTGCTGCCAGCCAAACGCCCTTATGACCCTCAAAGAATATCTTGTCGATTATGCTTCTGATGAAACCCGGGAAAATGGCGAGAAACTTATTGAAAAAGAACTTGGCAATGTGGCCAGCGACAAGGTTCGCGCAATCACCAAAGAACACTTGAAGGATATTGCCGGGGGCAAACGGGATTTCCGGTTCTAAAAACACACTCTGAATATGGATGAACACAAAGGCCGCCGTATGGAAAAACTTTCTGTACGGCGGCCTTTGCTATGTTCACAGCTCGTGATTCGCCTTTTTCCTGCATAGTCCTCTAAAAATGCTTTTATGTTTTGTGCGGGTATGCTCCGTCCCTAACATAATCATCCGTTTACATCTATTACTATTCCCTCGGAAACATAAACCACTTTTTACCCATATCTATAAGACGAAATACGGTTGACAAGATACACAATGACCTTCTTATTTTATAAAAATATATATTTTTTCATCGGATTCTTCCGGCGCAAACTGATAACCAAGCCGGTTAAATTCTTTCATAATCTGCGGTGATTTTGCCTGTCGCTCCGCCATAAACCGAACCATCTCACCCCGGGCCATCTTCGCAAAAGTTCCTTTTTCAATAATCTTTCCGTCTTTATATTCCCCGAAAACACAGGTAATAAACTGAATTTCCGGTGTTAAATAAGGCGAAACAGCCTTACTGTATTCCTTTGATGCCAGATTAATGATGGTATCCGTTTCCTGAAATAAGGTATCCGCCAATCGACGGCCCCAGAATTGATACAGGGTTTTGAAGCTTTCCGTCCCATTTGGGGACGGCTCTTCGAAGCGGCTCTGCAGCCGTAAGTCCGGCTTTAACTTTGCCTGCATTTCCAGCCGGTAAGGTACAACGCCATCCATAGGTTTTAATATCCCGTAAAAGCCGGATAAAATTCGAAGATGTTCCTGAAGATAATCCAGTGAGTCCTTCTCCATAACCGCCGGAGCCATATATTGATACTGGATTCCCTCATAGGACATAATGGCCGGAGTCAGTCCCCGGCGCAGATTCATCTGATGAAAACGTTCAAAATTCATCTCCGCAATGGAATCATTGCATTTCCAAAGTGCTTTCGCTTCTCCGTAGGAAAGTCCCGCCATATACTCCCGGAGAATATCTGCATCTTTAATAAACTCCGGGTATCCCTGAAATTCAAGGATATCCGGAGTCTCGTTCATCTTCTTCGCCGGTGAAATAATAAACCGCATTATTTTACAATTTTAGAAATCTGGCGGAATACAGGGCAGGTGGAACCTCCCATCAATTCAAAGAGAAGCGCTTCGTATGTCGTTACGATAACACCTTCCTGAATAGCTCTCTTGATACCAAACTTACGGTCCTCCGCATGTCTGGAACCAGCCGCATCTGTTACAAGAATCGGCTGATATCCGGCTTCCTTCAACTGGATGCATGTCTGAAGTACACATACATGAGTTTCTGTACCGCATACGATAATATTCTTCTTACCTAAAGCGTCGACAGCCTCTTTAATCGGTGCTTCCCCATAAACGCCAAAACTTGTCTTTTCCATATAACTGAAATCTTCGCCGAAGGTTTCAATTACTGAAGGAATTGTCATGCCGATACCTTTTGTATACTGCTGTGTTACAATCATCGGAACTTCCAATAACTTTAAGCCAGCAACCAAACGATTTACATTTTTCTCTACTTCTTCCTGATTAAACATAGCAGGCATTAATTTCTCCTGAACGTCGACAATAATTGCTGCTGTGTTTTCTGCCTTAATTAACATAATCTGTCTCCTCCTTGCATTAAATAGTCACTTACATTTTACCATTCTTTACTCAGAGCGTCCAGAAAATCTTTTGATGATTTCTTCCGGTGCGTCACTCCCCATCAATTCTGACATCATGCATACACCAGCGGCCCCCGCCGCCAGCGCCGCACGGCCATGTTCAAGATTCATACCGCCAATGGCAAATACGGGAATCTGCACGGCTTTGCATATTTCTTTCAAAAAGTCCAGTCCTCTGGCCGGGATGCCTTTTTTACAATCCGTCAAAAAAATGTGACCGGCAATCAGGTAATTGGCACCGGATTTTTCGGCATAAACAGCCTCCTCCCGGCTGTGAACCGACACGCCAACCTGCTCCCAGCTTTTCAAAGCATCCGCCCTTTCGTCCGGGCTTTGTCCGCCGAACTGTCCGGACTCTCCCAACAACTGCCGGAATACCGCCATGGACAGATGAATCCGGCGAATGTCCAGTTTTTCCCCGATTTCCCAAAAATGATTCAGAATCAACGGCGTTCCCCAGGCATCACAAATTGCCCGACACCGCCGGGCATATACTGCATAATCGTCCGGGGCCATATCCTTTTCGCGGAGAATAATGCCGTCGGGCTTTGCCGCCGCAATTTTCTCTATCTGTTTAAAATAAGCTTCTTCATCTCCGAAAACCAATTTCCGGTTTGTAATTGCATAAATCATTCTTTTTCAGCTCCAATTGCCAGACGGTTAATCTGGGCCGACATATATCCGGCGCCAAACCCATTATCAATATTGACCACAGCCACACCCTCGGCACAGGAATTAATCATTGTCAACAGCGCCGACATTCCCTGCATATTCGCTCCGTAACCCACGGATGTAGGCACGGCAATGACCGGTTTATCCACCAATCCGGCAATAACTCCGGCCAACGCCCCTTCCATCCCGGCAATAGCCACTACGCAATTGGCTTTACGTATAAGCTCTACTTTGGAGAGCAAACGATGAATACCCGCCACTCCCACATCATACACACGGTCTACATAACATCCGAAAAATTCCGCAGTCCGTGCGGCCTCCTCCGCCACCGGAATATCTGAGGTACCCCCGGTGCATACCGCAATTCGCCCCTTCAATTCCGGCACATTATATTGTAAATAAATCGTTCTGGAAAGTTCTTCGTAAACGGCTTCCGGCAGAACCGCCCGAACCGCCTCATACTGTTCTTTCGATGCCCTCGTTCCGAGAACATTACTTTTACGCTCGCTGAAACTTTGAAAAATTTTCACCAAATGCTCCGTTGTCTTTCCGGCACAGTAAACAACCTCCCCAAAACCGGAACGCAGCGCCCGGTGATGGTCCAATTTTGCAAATCCCAAATCCTCATAAGGCAGTTTTTTTAAGTACTCCTCCGCCGTATTCAAATCCATCTCCTGATTTTGAACCTTTAATAATAATTCATGTACGTCCATACTTTACCTCTTATATTTTTATTTCCAACCGTATATTGCTCAAAGAGACTATCACTGTCACCAAATACGGTGAAAATGATAGTCTCTTGTAATTTTCATTCTATACCCCATCGGGCCTCCCACATAGGAATGCTTCATCAGGTTTGCCGCAGCAAGGTATATTTACTGCTCTTTCGGCGCGTCTGCCGCCTTGGACTCCTGTGTCAGATGCTGTTCATGAAGCTGTTGTTCGTGAAGCTGCTGTTCATGCAATTGCTGTTCATGGAGCTTTTTCTCACGATATTCGTGACGCTCATGGCGCTCATGCTTCTTATGCTTCAACTCATAAGCAACAAGCAGTGTAATCGCAATATGCAATACCACAATACCGAGTACCAAAATAATGTCTGTCAGGTCACCAATCGTAATCAGCTTGACGATTTCCGCACAGAGCATAAACTGCAAAGCAACCGCCATACCCTGGCTCAGATGCAAGTCAATATCCGGATTCTTTTTAATCAGTTCGATTACCCCACGAATACCGGAAAGTGCAACAATAATAACCCCAATCCACTCAAAGCCAATTACCGAATATGTAATAACCTCGTGTAAAAGATGATGAAGTATTTCTTCCATTATTTTATCCCCTCCCCTACGAAAATATTTTAATATATTTTCTATGAGAAGTCAAATAAAACAGGCTGAAATAACGCTATTTTCCGCCATTTTCTGCGCTGTTTCAGCCTGTTTCTTTTCATTCATATTTTACACTTTTACTACTGCTCAATTTGCCGTCCGAGAAACCCGGCGGCGGCTGCGGCCAGCTTCTTTTCCACATCGCCCATCGGATTTTTTTCGTCCTTGCTCACAATAACTACAGAGCCAATGGCATCGCCCTCTGAGATAATCGGGCAAATCACCTGATAGGCATAATGTTCCGCTTCATTTTCTATAAGCGGCACATAGTCCTTCTCCGAACCGGAGGCCGATAACATCTTCCGCTTTTCAATCACACCATCCAACGCCTTACTTACCGGCTTATTCATCAATTCCCGTTTCCCGTTCCCGGCCACGGCAATATGGTTATCCCGGTCCGTTATACTGACTATATGTCCTGTACTGTGGGCCAAAGCCTCCGCATACTGACGTGCAAACGAACCAAGCTCGCCAATCGGCGAATATTTTTTTAATATAATTTCCCCTTCACGGTCGGTAAAAATTTCCAGCGGGTCTCCTTCACGAATGTGAAGCGTTTTACGAATCTCTTTGGGTACAACAACCCGGCCAAGGTCATCAATTCTTCTTACAATTCCCGTAGCTTTCATCTAAAAACTCCTCCATTTAGCGTAATCATTAATGTTTAAATGTATTATCTGCCAAACCTGAGAATGTATGCGCCCATTCCGGAAATTTTCCAATGTCAAAATTTATCCTTGCGGTTTCGAAAATATTTCTCATTTATTTTTTTACGTTTTATGATACAATAAAAGAGAAGTTATTTATATAAACCGACCGCAAACCGATGGACACTATCAGAATTGAAAAGGATAACTAAAAAATGAAACGACAAAAGATAAAAAAGGATAGCTCCAAAATCTTTCCTGATTTCTTCGGCGCTATCCTTTTCTATGTTCAAATATACACATTTAATTGTTTTTCTTAAGCTTCACCCATAACCTCCACATAAACAGTCCGGGCCTGCGGTCCGTCAAAGTCGACCAGATATATCTCCTGGGCGCCGCCGCAGACAATTTTTCCGTCGATGACCGGAAACATACAATGATTTCCCATCAACATACTTTTTAAATGTCCCTGGGAATTATTTCCGGTGGCGCCGTAATCCGGCAGAAAATGGGCGTGGGCGTAGGGCGCGTCCAGCGGCACGATTTTCTCTAACATTTCACTGATATCTGTCTCAACGCAGGGCAAAGCCTCATTGACCATAATTCCCGTCGTCGTATGGGCCGTGAGAACGGCCACATGACCGTTTTTAACACCGCTCTCTTCAACAATACGATGAACCTCTTCGGTAATATTCATATATTCTTCCACATTTTTACTCAAACGATGGATTTTCTTTAAAACAACCATAGCTCCCTACCTTTCTCCGGTTAAAAACCGTATGGCATTTCCTGCATAAAGGTCTTTTCGTGCAGTTTCCCGCATTGGAATCTTGTCCAGCGCCCGTTTCAGTTTAAAGGCCCGGAATCTCGGCGTATTGGACGCAAACATCACCTGTTTGCCAAATCCCCGTTCATACCAGTGGGCTCCCATATCCACCGTAAACAGGCGTTCCATCGATTCCTCCGGCGAATCCATATATAAAACCGACGTATCTGTATATACATTCGGATATTTAATCATGAGCATCACCATTTCCCGAACCCACGGCCAGGCAAAATGCGCCAGACAGCAGCGCAGCTTCGGGTGACGGATAAAGACCCTCTCAAATGCTAACGGATGGGAATAATCCGCCGGCGTATTCGGCTCCCAGGATGTTCCCGCATGGAAAATAATCGGCTTATTCCGGCTTTCACATATTTTGTAAATCGGTTCCATAAAATCCTCTGTCGGGTAAAACTTTTGTTTCGACGGATTCAGCTTCAAACCCTGCAGCCCCAAATCATCAAAGGCGTGAATCAACACTTCCCCGGCATCCGGGCGATGCGGGTCCACACTGGCAAAACCAATGAGCCTGTCCGGATATATCGACTGAAGCTCTGCCACCTGCTCATTCGTCACAATATATCCGCCCTCCGTCGTTGTAATATCCAGCGGGAGCAGCGCCGATTTTTCAATGCCGCCGTAATCCATTTCCACAAAAACCTCATCCCAGTCCATCGGTCCCTGTTTCCATACGCCGAAACTGTTTTTTCGGAATTCTAATTCTTCTGCGTCCCCGCAGATTGGTTTATAAAAAATCGGATGAAGGTGCATATCGATGACCATAAAAATTTCCTCCTTCACATCTAATAAGGCTTAAACCGTGAAATCACCAGCGATGAAAGCTCTGCGCCCCTGGACATACATTTAAGAATCGGCTCTCCCTGAAGCAGACCGTAAGTAAATCCTGCAATATAGCTGTCCCCGGCCCCGACGGTGTTTACCACCTTCGCCGGTACAATTCCATAATGATAAAACTGCCGGCCGTCATAACAAAGACTGCCCGCTTCGCCCAGCGTCGCCGTCACCAGTGTCGGGCCGCAGGCATGAATTTCTTTTATCCAGTCCTCAAGCGCATCCCTTTCAATACCATCCGCAGAAAAGAACACATAGTCCACATAGGGAAAAATATCCATGCAGCGGTATTCCGGGTCTTTTGTAAAAACAGAAAAATCCATAAGAATTTTAACGCCCGCCGCCTTCCAGGCCGGAAGATGCGAAAGCACATTGCCGAATAAATCCGTATGCAGCAATTCATGTCCGGCCACAAACCGGAACTCTTCATCCGTAAGCGCATAATCGGCCATCACACCGTCCACAGAATCCAAATGCACCCGGTCCGTACCATTACGAAGCTCCATCCGGGTGATACAGGTCTGCCCCGGCTCTGTGCGAAGATGGGAAATATCAATTCCCTCCGCCGCCAGCGCCCGCTTCATTTCGTCACCGTAAATATCATTTCCGACCACGCTGATTGCACTGACCGGGACTCCCATCCGCTGTAAATGGATTCCCCAATCGATGCCGTTTCCCGTGGCATACCATTCATTTATATTTTCATAAATATCCGCACAGCAAAATCCTACTGCCGCAACTTTTTTCTCAATCATCATAGTGTACCCCATAGCCCCAGGCGCCGTCCACGCCGCATACACGAGAAGCAAAAACAGCCGCCTCCTGCAGAGCCTGCAAAATGGCCGCTTCATCAGCCTGCCCCGCTTTTTTCGACGATAAATACCCCACAAGGAAGGCCGTCAAAAGACTGTCTCCAGCTCCCATTGTATCCGCCATTTTCTCAACCGGCACAGCCGGCTGGACATAATACCGCTTTCCGTCAAAGGCGATACATCCCTCCGCTCCCCGGGAAGCGCAGACAAAGGACGGACCGAGAGCGGCCACCCATTTCAACTTTTCACGAATCTCCGGTTCTTTCAAATCGCTGCAGGAAAGAAAGGCATAGGTTACCGACGGCGCTACCGCTTCTATATAGGTATCCTCCGAATCATCGGAAAAGTCGAAACTCACCGGCACTCCGGCCGCTTTGATTTTCGGTAATTCCCTCTCCGTAAAACAATAATTTCCTGTGTGTACCACATCGAACTGACGCATATACCCCAAATCAAAACGATTCAGCGCATAACGCATATCGCCGCGGATACCGCCCTCGTTGCTTTCGAGGAATACCCGGTCCCCGTCAATGACCGTATTTCTGGAACATCCGTTTTCTCCAATGACCTGGATGCACTTCACCAACTCAATCTGTTCCGCTTCTAAGGAGGAAATGACATGCTCTGCCTCCCTGTCGCTCCCGAAAATACCCATATACGCACTCCGCTCAGCGCCGAACTGCTTCGCATAAACGGCAAAATTCACCGCATTTCCGCCCGGATACATCATTTTTAAATGTTCATATTTATCAACGACATTATCGCCGAATCCCAATACTTTTACCGGATATGTCATACTGCACCTCATTTCCTAATAAGCGACCTTACCCATATATCTCCGGTAATCCACATCGTGGTCGAAGACCTTGCCGCGGGCGGAACGAAGTTCACAGTTCATCGGATAGAAAAGCACCGGGTCCAGATAATCCCGAACAGCCGGGTCAATGGCCGCCATACCGTAGTCCAGCGCATCCAGTACCATCAGGCAGTCCGTATGCGTCTTTAAGAAATCCTCCGCCCGTTCATCCATCGGACGGCATTTTCCGGAACTCTTCTGGAGGAAATAAAAGACGCCATTTTCTGTCACCTCAAACGGACCATGGAAATATTCTCCGCTGTGAATGTAAGCACAATGCTGCCACTGCATTTCCATCAGACTGCAAATGGCAAAACCATAGGTCTGGCTAAAGCTGGCGCCGCTTCCGAGGATATAAAGAAACGGATGCTCCGTACAAAGTTGTGCAAATTTTTCACAGAGTTCCTCACGAACACGGATTTTGGCTTTTTCCACAATACCGTCCATTTTTTCAATACCTTCCATCAAGGCATCGTAAGATTCAAAAGTTTCCTGAGCCGCCATAAGCTCTGCGGCAAGGGACAGGCTGATACCGCTCGGAATTTCACAGGTTTTCAGATTATCTCCCCAAGGATATATCCAGGAAATCCATTGGTCACTGTCCGCCGGACTGCCCGGATGATTTGTCATCATCACTACGGCAGCCCCCTTTGACAGCCCCAGCCCGGCCGCATCCAGTGTTTCCTTTGTACCGCCGGAATGACTGCAGAGAATCACAAGACTGTGTTCACCCAGTTTTTTCGGCGTTGCAAGAATAAATTCCTTACTTGTATAAATGCCGGATTCTACCAGGGCACTTTCGGCCATCAGCATACAGTGGGCCGGATATAAATCGACCAGACTGCCGCCGCAGGCCACCCAGTAAACCTGACGAATCTCATTTTTTTGTTCTTTCACCTGTTTGATTACACTTTTTGCATCCATATTGTTCCTCCTGCTATTCATCTATATATCTTTCAAAATTTTTTATATTTCTGAAATCCGCCGCCGCCGGGTCATCATAATACCGTCCGTCCGTAATTTCCTGCCCGAGCAGCCCCGAATATCCATACTGATTCATTACGGCAATCTCCTTCCCAAGATGGTGGGTACCGTCACCCCAGATTAAATGGCCATAAGGATTTCCGTCAATAAAGTGCATATGGCTGAGGTCATTTCCAAAGGCCTCAAACCAGTCTTTAAGCGTCTCCCCGGCCACGCTGACCGCACACAAATCGGCCATCGGCTTTAAATGAGGACTATTGACCGCTTCAAGCATTTGTTTCTCCTGCTCCAAATTCGTCACAATCTGACTTTCCTCCGGCCGCAGAGACTCCATAACAAGGGTAATACCGTGCTGTCCGGCCACCCCGGCCAGCCGTGAAAGCATATCCGCACTGCGTTTCCAGGCCTCTTGTCTATCTTCATTCCAATAGCCCCAACCCGAATTAATTTCCATCATGGAACAGCCCAACGCTTCGGCCAAACGAATTCCATTTTGAAAATACTGAAAGCTCCGCTCTCTATGCTCCGTTTCCTTTGCCGCCACCTGATAGGGATAGAGACAGTTTTCCGGTGTCAATACATGAACCTGAAGCCCCCGCTCCCGAATCTTTTTCCGAATCTCTTTCGCATCGTAATAACGCAAATGGTCCAGCCAGACATGCGGGGCGCCGCACCACAATTCCAGAGATTTGAAACCAAGACGCTGCTGCGTATCCAAAAAGTAATCCAGCGAATAATTCAAATAGTGAATATTCATTCCGGCGACCTGTTCCCGCCGAAGTTTCGGTCTGACCACGGACTTTGCCGCCGCTTCCAAATTTGTTTCAGACACCGGCTTCATCCCCTTCCTCTAAAATGTAGGGTTCAAAGGCCCGGAAGTTTCGTGCATCCGCCGCAGCCGGATTATCGAAATACCGAAAATCTGTAATTTCCTGACTGATTAACCCCTCATAATGATATTGATTTAAAACATCCAGATAGCTCTCCAACGGGAAAAGGCCATCGCCCCAAACTAAATGCCCGTAGGGCCGTCCATCCACAAAATGCGTATGTACAATATTTTCGCCCAAAGTCTCAAACCACTCTTCCGGGGTTTCTCCCGCCACGCCCATGGCAATCGTATCCAGTCCCGCCTTAACATTCGGATGATTCACGTCCTGAAGCAGCCGCTTTAGTTCGGGAAGCGTAATCATACAGTGACTCTCCTCCGGTCGAACCGTCTCCACCGCAATGGTAACCCCGTAATCCGCCGCCACCGGGGCTAACAATGACAGACTTCGCACCGCCCGCTCATAAACCCGGTCATATTCCTCATCCCAGGTTCCGCCGATACAATTGGTTAAAAGCTTCGCTGCACCGAGCTGTCCTGCGGCTTCCAATCCCCGTTTAAAATATTCCATACTGCGTTCATGAAACCCCGGTTCCGGTGAACACATCAAATACTGATAGACGGCACATTCCGGTGTAAAGCATCCAATCGTAAGCCCCCGTTCCTCCGCCATTTTCCGTACCGGGGCCGTATCCTGAAAGCCCGTATGGTCCATGAGAAAATGCGGGGCCATGCCTACCAGTTCAATGGTCTGAAAGCCAGCCTTCGCCTGGGCGTCCAGCATATAATCCAGAGGATAATATAAATAATGAATCCCCATTGCTGAAAGCTGTTTTCTATGAATTAACGCCAAATAATCTCCTCCTTCCGGTTTTGTCATTACTATTTTTTCTATGTGTCCAAATATAATAAATAATAAATAATATTGTGGATACGGACCAGGATATCGGATAACTCATCATAACCGTATTCATTCCCGGCCAAATCATCGGCGCAAACATGGCCCACAGACTGCGGATACCAAAGGCGCTGACCCCCGTAATCACCATTGGCACAAAGCTGTTTCCTTCGCCTTTAATAACCCCTCCGAGCAATTCCGTTCCCGTATATGTAAAATATGTCGGGACAAGGAAAAATGTATATTGCAGCCCCAAAGCCAGAACCATTTCATCCGTAGAAAAAATTCCCAGGAAGGTTCTTGAAAATATCAGAAGCGGCAGACAGATTCCTGCCGTCAAACCAATGGAAATCCCGACGCCCGCATACATCCCCCGGCGTACCCGCTCCATTTTTCCGGCGCCGTAATTCTGACCGGTAAAGGTTGTCATAGCCGTACCAAAAGCCGTCATCGTCAGCCAGAATACGCCGTCCAGCTTACTGACCGCCGTCCATGCGGCAGCCACATCTGTCCCTAAAAGATTTACCTTTGCCTGTACGACAAGGTTCGATACCGTATATAACATGTACTGAAAACCCGACGGAAGCCCCAGACGTATAATCTGCCGAAAAATTTCCGGATAAGAACGACATCCGTGGAGTACCAGACGATAGTTTTCCTTCGTCGTCAAAAGCGTCCGCAATACAAGAACCGCACTGGCGGTCTGGGACAATATGGTAGCCAGAGCCGCCCCAAAAATCCCCATATCAAGAACGGCCACCAGCAGTACATCCAGTCCGATATTGACAGCCGTTGTGAATATCAAAAAATAGAGCGGACGTTTCGCATCCCCAATGGCCCGAAGCACTCCAGAACCCATATTATATAAAAGCGAGGGAATAACCCCCATAAAGTATACCCTGAGATAAATCATCGCCCCATCCATAACGTCGGAAGGCGTATTCATCCACCGAAGCGCCGTGGGTATGGCCAGAATTCCGGCAACCATTAAAACGGCGCCGCACTCTAACGCCAGTTTCATCGACGTATGTACGGCATATTTCAGGCGTTCATTATCCTTCGCCCCATAACAATGGGAAATAACCACGCCGGCCCCCGCCGAGGCGCCGATAAAAAAGCCGACGGACAAATCCACCAGCAAACTGGACGTGCCGCCAAGGGCCGCCAAAGCCTCCTTACCCACAAAGCGTCCCACAACAACCGCATCCACCGTCGTGTACATCTGCTGAAAAATGGAGCCGAACCATATCGGAAAAAAGTAAAGCAGAAGGTTTTTCAAAATGCTGCCCTCAGTAATATCTCTGCCAAATGCTTTTTCCATAAAAACCGTCCTCCCTTGTCCTCATAGTCAGTCGAAAAAAAAGGCATTCAGAACATCGCCTTGTAGCACACATCCTGCATGCTATACCTACGGCGAGGTTTTGAATACCTTTTTAACCCTCTCACCCGGTGGTGAGGGAAGGTAAAATCATTCATTTTACTAGAATAAAATACCATTAATTATCTGAAAAGTCAATGATTCCGCCCCCAAAAATATGTAAAAAAATACATAAATTTCTGAATGAATATTGACTTTGCCGTCTTATCTCTTTAAAATTGAAATTATAAAATATTTGCTGAAATTAAAGCAAAAAAATCAAAGGAGAGAGAAGAAAATATGAAAAAATGTCTTGCATTAACCCTTGCTCTGATTCTTGCCCTTGGCTGTACAGCCTGCGGCAGTTCAGGAAAAGAAGAAACAACCGCAGCCAGTGAAACAACTGCTGAATCCGGTGAAACAGCCGCCGCCGAATCCGACGATTCGAATTATGCGGCTACCGACGTTGAATATCATTCCGTCGCTGAAATTCAGAAACGTGGTGAACTCCATATGGCGACAGAGGCAACCTTTGCTCCATACGCTTTCAAGGATGCCGACGGCAACATCGTAGGCCTTGAGCCTTCTCTGGCCAAAGCCATTGCCGATGAGATGGGTGTTGAATTAATTATTGACGATATGGCTTTTGACTCTGTTCTTCCAAGTGTTCAGGCCGGTCTCGACGATGTGGCTATCGCTGCCCTGACACCAACCGCAGAACGTCAGGAATCCTTCACGTTTACCCAGTCCTACCTGTCCAATGGTCAGATGTCTCTCGTGCGCGCAGCCGATGTTGACAAATTTAAAGACGAAACCGCGATGGTAGCCGGCGTGACAATGGGCGCTCAGAAGGGCAGCTATCAGCAGACGGTCGCTGAAACTCTGTACCCGGACTGCACAGGCCGTTACATGGAAACTATTCCAAACGTTGTTATGGACCTGAAAGCAGGCAATATTGATATCGCTATTATGGATTATGATAACGCCTATTCCTATGCTTTACAGAACGAAGATTTGGAAACTGCTTTCGTTGTTCCAATGCTTGAAGGTGATGAAGCTGCAAACTGTGCGGCAACCATGCTTGGAAATGATGACCTTGCAAACTACCTGAATGAACTTATTCAGAAATACATCGATGACGGTTCCATGCAGAAATGGTATGAAGAAGCTGTTGCTCTTCAGCAGGAACTGGCTGAATAAATATTCTTGTGAGGTGCTGCCGTCCGGCGGCACCTCGCCTTTTAAAATTTAAGGAGGTACATAAGATGGATTTATTCTCTCTTGGCAAAATGCTTGAATTATTCAGCAAATATTCTTCCCATTTCCTGGGCGGCGCCTGGATGGCGCTGGTTTTATCGTTAATCACCGTCGTTTGCAGCACGATTTTCGGTACGATTTGCGCCCTTGGCAAAATGTCCCGGATTAAACCGCTGAAATGGCTGATTAGTGCATATATTGAAATTTTCCGTTCAACACCATTGATGGTTCAGGTCATGGTTATTTACTTTGGCGCGGCAGCTTTTGGTATTAAAGTCAATGTTCCCTTTATGAAAGATTTTAACAGCTTTTTCTGGGGCCTTCTTGTACTTATTCTCAACAGTTCTGCCTATGTGGCCGAAATCGTGCGAAGCGGTATCGGCGCCGTGGACTCCGGCCAGATTGAAGCGGCCCGAAGTCTCGGTATGTCCCAGGGTTTAACCTTAAAAATGGTGATTCTGCCGCAGGCGCTCCGAAACATCCTGCCGGCGCTGATGAATGAGTTCGTATCCATCATCAAGGAAACGTCCATCGTTTCTCTGGTTGGTATCAGCGAGCTGATGTTCTGTGCAAAAGACGTTATCGCCATTTCCTACCGAACCCTGGAACCTTATGTCATCACTGCAATTATTTATTTTATTATGGTATTCCCGCTGTCAAAGCTCGTCGCATATATCGAAAGGAGGCTGAACGCAAGTGTCACACGTTAAAACAGACGAAGCCCTCTTACAGGTACACGGGCTGAAAAAACACTTTGGCCACCTGGAAGTTCTCAGGGGCATTGATATTGATATACATAAAGGTGAAGTTGTGGCGGTCATCGGCCCATCCGGTTCCGGCAAAAGTACATTTATCCGCTGTCTCAACCGTCTCGAAGAACCAACGGATGGCGAAGTTATCTTTGAGGGCCAGCAGATTAACACAAAAAATGCGGACATCGATAAAATCCGCCAGAAAATCGGTATGGTATTCCAGAACTTTAACTTATTCAGCAATATGACCATTATGCAGAATATTACTGCCGCCCCGATAAATGTCAAAAAAATTCCGAAAGACCAGGCCGAGGACCGGGCTTTAAAGCTGCTCGACCGGGTTGGCCTGAAAGATAAAGCGGCAGAATATCCGGTACGGCTTTCCGGCGGCCAGCGCCAGCGTGTCGCCATCGCCCGCGCCCTGGCCATGGACCCGGATATCCTCTTATTTGACGAACCAACCTCCGCATTGGACCCGGAAATGGTTGGCGAAGTTTTAAACGTTATGAAAGAACTGGCCGAGGACGGCATGACTATGGTCGTTGTTACCCACGAAATGGGCTTTGCCCGCGAGGTATCTGACCGGGTTATCTTTATTGACCAGGGCGTCATTCAGGAAGAAAATGAACCAAAAGAATTTTTCGCCAATCCGAAAAACCCAAGACTCAAAGACTTCCTGAATAAAGTTCTTTAAAATATCTTTATTTTCCATATAAAAAACCCGTGCTTCCTTCCCAAACCCCAAAAGGGGTTGAAGGAAACACGGTTTTTTAGTCTCCGTATGTTAAATCGTGCATATACTCCTTTGTAGTTTCATAAAGCATATCAAATATACGTCCCTGCTTACGGTATCGTGCAAAATTTTCTGTATTTGGAAGATATGTTTTCTCCACCTGCATCTGTTCAGAAAGCGCCTTCCAGCTTTCAAAGGCGCCTCCGGCCAGAGCCGCCATCAGGGCGTCTCCATAAGCGGCGCCCACCGATATGGCCGGAACGCAGATTTCCTCCTCAAGAATATCCGCCAGACATTGAAGCCACAGAGCATTTTTCGTACCGCCGCCCACTGCAAAAATACGGCGTACCGGCAGGTTATGGGCTTTCATCAATTCCACATTTGCCCGAATTGTATAACAAATACCTTCGATTCCGGCCCTCACCATATGGCCGCGGGTATGGCGGGTTTCCAGGCCAAAGAAAACGCCTCTTGCCCTCGGGTCGTTTACCGGAGTTCTCTCCCCCGCAAAATAAGGCAGACAGATGAGCCCCTCGCTCCCAGCCGGAACTGCTGCTGCCTCCAGCTCCATCCGATGAAACGGCGATTCTTCACCTTCGCCGCAGCAAGATGACGACCTATCCTTATTTTCCACATCACGATACCACTGCTCCCGCATCCACTGGGTCAGCGCGCCCGCCGTATTGGTTCCGGCACAAATGCCATAGGTCCCCGGCAAAATAAAGGTTCCCGGCCAAAGACGGGGTTCCTCAATCCTATGGTCGCTGAGATAAATCATATATCCGGTGGAGCCGAGCTGAATCATCATATCGCCCGGTTGACAAACCCCGGAAGAAATCGCTTCCGCTCCCGAATCTCCTGTCCCGGTCAACACAGGGGTTCCAACGGCCAGGCCCGTATCCTTTGCCGCAGCCTCCGTCACAGCTCCGGCCACAGAGGTTGCCGGAAGCAAACCGGCCAATTGGTCCGGGCGGCAAAAGTCTTTGCAGCCCTCCGAATCCACGCAGCCTTGCTCCAAATCATAAAGCGGCAGGAAATCCTCGGCCAGATAAGGGTCTAACACATAGTTTCCGGTCAATCGGCCGCATAAATAAGAAGAGGCCGTCAAAAACTTATGCGCTTTTTCCCAGATATCCCGGTGATGATTCTTAAACCACATAATTTTCGGAGCCACATCCGAACTGCATGGCGCATGACCGAAAATTTTTTCCGCAGCTTCACCGTATTTTTTCAAAATCCACTCGATTTCATTCTGACTGCGGCTGTCAATTCCATAAAGAATCGCATCACAAAGAGCTTTTCCCTGACAATCCACAGGGACACAATCACAGCCAAGCGCAGAAAGGCCAACACAGCCAATTTCCTCCGCCGATATCCGGGCGCTTACCATCAGCCACCGGCTCAACCGGCAAAAATCTCCCCACCAGATATCGTCTGCATCTTGTGAAAACCAACCCGGCCGGGGATTATCCACAGCGTGCCCAATGACCTCCATTGCCAGAATTTTTCCCTTCTCATCGATAAGAACCCCTTTGCTCTCCCGGGTTCCAACATCAATACCAAGATAACAGGCCATCACCACTCACCTCTCAGCATGTGTACCTTATCCATAAATTTCCGTACCCGCACCTCATCTATCGGGTTTTCAAAGCGCCCCTCCTTCTTGAAAGCAGAACCTACAAATGCACCGTTACAACGGCTCAGAATATATTCGATATTTTCCTGTTTACAGCCGGTTCCGCACACAACCGGCGTCCCTTTTGCCACTTCGGCCACCTGCTCAAGAAGCTTCCCGGCCGGTCCGGAGCCGGCCGCCGCACCGCCGACAACAAGTGCGTCCGGACGGCAATTAAAGAGCAATGAACCGGCAATATCCGCCGTTTTTCTATCTCCCATACAGGCATCTCCCTCGCTGGTCACAAAATAGAAGAGCTTTAAATTATCCAGACGATACGCATTTTTCAAACGCAGGGTTACCGCAATGTCCCTGTCAACCAGCCCAAAATCTCCGGCCCAGGCTCCGGTAAAAAGGCACCGGGTAAAAGCGGCTTCCGTCGCCGCGCACAGAGAAATGGTTGCGTCGCCGTCAAAAATCGCTTCCGCTCCAAAAGGCACCCGAATTGACGATTTCACGGCCCCGATGACCATACCCATAGCCGCCAGCGTTACCGGAGACACATGCTTTTCATAGGGCATGCTGAACTCGTTTGTAAACAGCACGCCGTCCACACCACCATTCTGTAAAGCCTCCAAATCGGCCTTTGCCCGCCGAATGACCGTTTCCATGCCCTCGCCCCTATAAAAAGGGTCCCCCGGAAGGGCCTGAATATGGACAAGTCCAATAATCGGTTTCTCCGTTCCAAAAAGCTCTGATAAAAATGACATATTTGTATCCTCCATATCCACTATATATCTTTAATAATTACGCCCAGCCGTTTCGCCAGCTCTGCGGCCTGAAACAAATCCACCGTCACGCCGCGCAGCTCTGAATGGTCATCGGATAACACCAGGCCTGTAATCTGGCTGTCCGAAAAATCCATGCCCCGCAAGGATGTTTTAAAAAAACTGGTATTTATCAGACTGACCTCTTTCCAGAACATATTTTTACACTGACATCCGGCCATATTACCGCTGTCCAACTTGGTTTTCTCAATACGGACATTTTCAAAACGGGACATATCAAAATTTGAAAAATTAAAATTACTATTCTCTATCGAAAGATTTTTAATGATACTGTCGGTAAACTTTGCCCCAACGCCTTTACACGAAACAAAGGCCGCCCTGTCCATATAGCACTTACTCATGTCGCATCCTGTCACATCACAGGATTGAAACAGGGTATTGACAAACTCGGCGCCCTCAAACCTGCAATTCCAAAACCGACAGTTTTCCAGCCGCACTCCGGAAAAAGAGACCTGCGAAAAATCCTCGCCTTCGCACATCAGATTCCGAAACACGCTCCCTTCTATTTTTTCTGCCTCCGCTTTACTTTCCCAAAGTCGTCTTTCATCGGCTTCCATCAGCTCTGCTTCCGGCGGCAATAGCGGAGCCAGTATTTTTTTTCGAGCTTCTCCACTCGCCATATCTGTTTCTCCTCCCACTTGTCATAAAACCATTTTAACATATCATAAATATTAAACAACTCATGAAAACAAAACAGCGGAATCAATTTTCCCAATCGATTCCGCAATTTTTTATATTCTTCTCTATTTCTTTCGCACCGGATGCCGGATAACTGTTTTTAAATTTTCCGGTTTTGCCCGTCTCGGGTCACCCAGATAAATTTCATGGTGACGGCGCTCCGAGTTAATATCCAGTATATAGCCGTTTTCCTCAATATACGCTTCCATCTTTTTTATTGTCTCCGATTCCGCATCGTAAGGCCCGACGTGCATCGCCTGACAGCATAAACCTTCCGTGAATCGAACCAGCCGTGTCGATGAAAAATCTATATACGGCTTCTTTTTCTGCAGACTTGCTTTTGCCCATTCAAAGACGGATTCTGTCACAAATTCCGGCTGACGAATCATAGACGTCCAGAAAAATTTATCTTTATCCGTCACATTCAGCCCGTCAAACGCCTTATCCTCTACCCACCAGAGCCCCTCCAACGGAGACACAACATAGTCGAAATACCCTTCCGGCTGTGTTTTGCTCATCTTACTCATTTTAATAGTAAAGGACAGGCCGTAAAGAATCTCCATGGCATTTTTGTAGCTTTCCGACGTATTGGGGTTTCCGCGGCCATCCACCATAATAAATATCATCTCCGGCACATCAATGATTGTTGGCTTTCTTTTCGGCCTTTCCTTTCGGCCCCGCGCAGGAAGCTCATTACAGGTAACCCGGACAAGCTCTGCCAAAAAAGCTCTATCTTCCAAATTCTCCACCGCATACATCCCCGGTCGGCCTCCGTGGGGCGCTACTGGTTCTGCCTCCGGCAGCATCTGTTTTCCGGCCTTTGTCATTTTCACATAAAACTGATTATCCTCCACCGTTCCAAAGAACTTCCCTTCATACCATAGCCCGTATTCACCAAAAAGCTTTTTATAAATTATATTTCCCGCTTCATCCAACTGACCAATGACATATTGAACAAATTCTTCACTCGAAGCCATGCTCTCACCTCCCTGATTTTCTTTGAGTTTATCACAGAAAACACGACACCTTTATGTCATCAATTATATTTCTCCATCATTTTCCGGACAATTTCGCAAAAAAGCCGGCGTGCCTTGACCGGTTCCAAAAGCTCTGCCTGGCTGCCAAAACTTAAAAGCCAGTTAAAAAGATTATCTTCATCCATAAACTCAAAGACAAACAACAGTTTTCCATCCGGCTGCTCTATAAAGCTGTCCCGTCCAAAATCGTCGATTAACCGCCATTTGGCTTCCGGCTCAAACAAAATCTTCGCACGAAGCCGAGGTTTCAGAAACACAGTCGAAGGCACCTCCGGTATATCCTGCTCTTGTACCTTAAATTTCTCTCCCGTATTCTGAACTTCAGACATACGATTTAATTTAAATAACCGAAAATCCTTTTTTTCCGGGGAATATCCCCAGACATACCAGGAGGACCACTTAAAAACCAGACGGTAAGGCTCCAGTTTTCGCCGTCCTTCCCCCTTTGGCCCATAATAATCAAAGACAATCCGTTCCCGATGCACAATGGAGCTTTGGATTTTTTCAATTTTGGGCGCCAGCGTCGATTTGTACCAGGAGGATAAATCAATGGATATGTATTCCCCCGAAAAAAGCTCCGCAGAATGACCTGCGGATAATTTTTCCATTAATTGCTGATAACGATGCGTCCCGCTGACACTATCCAAACTTTTCAACCCGGCAAAAATAGCTTTCATTTCCGAAGAAGTGAGCAGCGTTTTGTCGATTTTATAGCCCTCCACAATGGCTATTCCGCCGTTTCTTCCCTGTGTCGTCGCCACCGGAATTCCGGCCCGGCACAAATGTTCAATATCCCGGTTAATCGTCCGCCGGGATACTTCGAATTTTTCCGCCAGGTACGGCGCCGTCACTTTTTCTTTTTGAAGTAAGATGGATAAAATGCCAATCAAACGGTCTATTTTCATCAATAAACGCCCCTAACCTTTCGTATTCTTCATTCTTTATTTTAACAAAACTTCTCTCGCATTGCCAACGAAAATAAAATCTGTTAAAATAATTTCGGAGGAATATATTATGCGAAAAAAACAACCGCAGACCAACTGCGATACCTGCCTTTATTACTCCTATGATGAGGATTACGAGGCTTATATGTGTGATATGGATATGGACGAAGATGAATATGCCCATCTGATTTCAGATGAACGCTACAACTGCCCTTATTATCGAAATGACAATGAGTATGCCGTTGTCCGGAAACAAATGTAATACGCCCTTTTAACCGCTTCAATATTTAAGAATATTGAAGCTTTTTTCATTTTTCCTACATTTTCTTATAAGAAAAACGTAAGAATCCTGTCGGTGAATCCTCATATCTGTCCGCTATACTGGAAAAAGAAAAGGGGAAATAACTATGAAAATTCTTATACTGACAGGCCGGTTCGGCATGGGCCATCTAAAGGCCGCCGAAGCCATCAAAGAAGAACTGACTCTCTGCCGGGAGCATCCGGGATATATTTGCTCTGCCAGAGATTTAGATATAGAAATTATTGACTGGATTGAGTACCTGACGCCGCACTGCGCCAAATACATCTATAACGGTTACACTTCACTCATTCAGCGCAGTACCATTTTTTATAATCTCCATTACAAATCATCGGAAAATCGTCCGGCTGTTCAAAAACCGGACCTGGCCGGTTATATTCGAATGAATCAGCTAATTCACGAAAAACAACCGGATTTAATTATCTCTGTACTGGCCTGCGCCTCCGGCGCCGTATCTTATTATAAAGCCCTGAGCGGCTCTCCGCTTCCGCTCATCACCTGTGTGACCGATATCACCGCCCATTCCGAGTGGATAAATAGTCACACAAATGCTTATGCCGTAGGCTCGGAGGAGGTACGTCAGGCATTTATATGCAAAGGTGTTCCCAAAAATCAGATTTATGTGACAGGAATCCCTGTGCGCAAAAAATTTCATGCACAAAACACTCTGAAGAATACTTATAAAATCTCTGAAAATGTCCGTCCCAAAATCCTGTTAATGGGCGGCGGCCTTGGCCTTATGCCAAAGCGGCTGAGCTTTTATCAAAAATTAAATCGCCTGGTTCCGGCAAAAATGACTATCATCACAGGAAAAAATAACAAACTGTTTCATTTACTCCACCAGCGTTTTGAAAATATAGAGGTTCTCGGTTATGTTCAGGATATAGAAAAATATTTTCTCCGCTCGGACCTGGTGATTACGAAACCCGGCGGGATAACAACTTTTGAAGCCGTTTATTCAGAAACGCCTATTTTAGCTCTGAATCCAACGATGCATCAGGAGAAATATAATGCCGAATTTATCTGCAAACACGAAATTGGTCAAACGCTCTTTCTCGAAAATGACTTCAATGACGCGGAATACATCGCCCGTCTTATCAGGAATGAGACTCAAATCAATCATTATAAAAAACAGATGCACCGCATGAAAAAAGCCTTCGCCGTCTGTACATTAACATCCATTGTCGAACAACTGAGTGGAGCTTTACTGTTAGGAGGTCCTTTACATGATGAAATCTTTAGTTTTAACTTTTGACGACGGCCCTGATATCCGTTATACGCCGCTTTTATTGGATTTGTTAAAACACGAAAATGTTCCTGCCACTTTCTTTGTCGTCGGAAACCACGCAAAAAACCATCCGGAGCTTATCCGTCAAATGCTTTCCGAAGGCCATACTGTTGGCGCCCATACGATGTCTCATAAAAATGCCCTCCTTTGTACGCCAAATGGCATCCGTGAAGATTTTAAAGCATCGATTCGTCTGCATCGTGAGCTGACCGGAGATGCCCTCCGTTTTTTTCGACCTCCCTGGGGAATATCCAGCCCCATTTCTAATAGATATATTAAAAAATATGGCATAACCCGCGTTTTATGGGATGTCATGGCCAAAGACTGGAAACCGGAAACCACCTCCGACGCCATCAGCAGCCGATTGAAAACACAGGTCTTTGACGGCGCCGTCATTTGTCTCCACGATGCCGGGGAAGATACCGGCGGCGCTGCAGGCGCACCGCGCCGGACCATCGATACGCTCATTCATACAATTCCATGGATGAAAGCCCAGGGCTATCAATTCCTCACCATGGATGAATATATGAAAGGAGTCCGGGCCCATGTCATTCAACAACGAAAAAAAAGCCTCCTATGGCCGTAATTTATTTCTAATGCTTCTGTTGACTGCCATCACTTTTGCTGTCATTTTGCAGAGCAATGACCTGGAAAAATTTATAAACGCTTTAAAAACATCCCATTTTTCATGGCTTTTGGCGGGTCTTGGCTGCATGTTTATCTTTGTGAGCTGCGAAGCGGCAAACATATATCAAATTTCCCGCAGCCTTGGATGGCCTCTGCATTTTTCCAGATGTGAACAATATGCTTTTATCGGCTTTTATTTTAGTTCAATAACGCCTTCGGCCAGCGGCGGTCAGCCGGTCCAAATGTACTATATGAGGAAAGACCATATCCCTCTGGCCAATTCATCCGTAATGATTTTATTTATTGTATTCGTTTACCAGATAGCTATGCTGGTGTTGGCCGGTCTCATGGCTTTGTTTCATCCGTCCCTTGCTCTGCGTACAGCCAGCCATTTAAAATATCTTTTACCCTTTGGTCTGGCCATGAACGGCGGTGCGGCGGCAGTATTTGCCCTTCTCCTTACTTCCGAAAAGCTTGTTGAAAATATACTCCTGTTTTTTCTGCAAATCGGAACAAGGCTCCACCTTGTCAAACATCCCGGGGAAATTCGTGAACGCTGGTTCGAAGAAATCCGGCATTATCACAAAAGCGCTGCTATTATCCGCCAAAAACCCTTGCTGTTTATCCGGGTTTTGCTGTTTTCACTGCTTCAAATGGCTGCACTTTCATCTGTTCCCTATTGTATCTACCGGGCTTTAGGGTACGCCACTTTTTCACTCGGGGAACTGATTGTTTGCCAATCCATTCTTACGGTATCTGCTTCGGCCATACCTACACCCGGAGCCATCGGCGCGGCGGAGGGTGGCTTTCTCTTCGCCTTTAAAGATATATTTGATGCCGAAAATATAAAAACAGCCATGCTGCTCAGCCGGGGCATCAGTTTATATATTTTCCTGATTATCAGCTTTTGCATCTGCATGGCTGTTCACATACGAACTGCACGTTCTAAACCCTGAGATTTTCCGGTGCTAAAACTCCACCGGATATATGTCCCGCCTGCGGTGGGCCAACAGCGGAAGCTGCTCGCGGACACTCTTCACCTGTCCCAAATCTAATTTACACCGCAGGCTTCCTTCCTTTTCATCCAGCATTTCTATAATTTCACCCCAGGGATTCACCACAAGACTATGCCCCCAGGAATGGTAGGACGCCGTCATATCCCTCGCCGGAGCCGTACCTACAACAAAGACCTGATTATCCACGGCCCTTGAACGATGCAAAAGCTCCCAGTGAGCCGGACCGGTCGTCATATTGAAAGCCGCAGGCACGATGAAAATCTGCGCTCCCCGGTTCACCATCTGACGGGCCAACTCCGGAAATCGGAAATCATAACAAATACATAATCCCATTTTGCCGAATTCCGTATTAAATACGGTCACTTCATTTCCGGGTGATAGGGTCTCCGACTCTTTGAAATACTGTCCCCCCTGTATATCAATATCAAACAGATGAACCTTCCGGTGCTTTGCAATCTGGTGTCCTTGCCTGTCAAATACATACGCCGTATTATAAATCCGCCCATCTTCGCCCAATTCCGGTATCGTTCCGGCACATAAATATACATTATACGCCTTTGCCAGATAATGGAATCTCTGCCATGCCGTTCCTTTTTCCTTCTCGGCCAAAGCCGGAAAACAGCTTGTCTCATACGGACAAAGAAACATTTCAGGAAAAGTCACCATATCCACACCGTTCAAATCCGCCTTTGCCAGACACTCCGACATTTGTTTCAGATTTTCTTCCTTTGTCCCCAAAACCCTTGTTTGAAAAACCATAATATCCACAAAACCCATTCTTTGTCCTCCAAAAATAATTTCGATTATTTTTATTTTTTCCTAACCAAATTTATAATCGTTTTAGAAAGCGAACACATTTTGGTCACAGTTTTCATTTATTATATAAACATACCGAACAAACAATAACAATAACATTCCCCTCTTAAAAAGCCGAAGTCTACCAGCTTCGGCTTCCTTTTTTATATCAACGATATTATAGAATAAACAAAGACATTTGGCCATCTATGAATGATTTTACATTTCTTTCTTTAATTTTATCCTCCCCATTTATTTCTCCAAATAATAAAGGTGATTCAAAATTATGCCTTCCAAAATTATTATTCACACTTGTATGGCTATAATTAGCATAGCAATATAAACAACCATTTTTACATGTATTATAGGTTCCTATATCGATACTTGCTGCACATCCGCATGCACTTCTCTGATTCTTATCTTTTTCAACACTTAGCTTATATTTACCTATTCTTTCAAATCGTTTCTTATCAATACAACACGCATGCGAAACTCCAAATTTTTCGAAATCACAAGACTCTGCACAAGTATCTAAATACAAATTATATTTTTTGGCTATTCTCACAAGTTTTTCTATTATTTCCATCTGCTGTTCCACCGTAATCGACTGAATATGTAACGGTCTCATATTACGTTCTGTATTTCTATAAAAATCCAAAAAACTTATCGTACATTTTTCTGTATATCGTGCAAGTTTTGAAGCTAACACCTCAAAATACTTGCAATGATAATCTATTGTATAGGTTTCACTAAGGAAAATAGGGTCATACCTCCAAATCACTTTTTCCTTCCCAATTTCTTTCGATAGTCGCTGAAATGCCGGTATAATAACTTTATTTTTGGATGGGAGACCCGTTTCAACTTCCGGTCCGTATGCCGTTAATGTAAATTGAAAATAATAATTATATTTTTCGAGCTTTTCCAGTTTTTTTAACATTGGAGTGGGATTTTTCGTCCAAAAAACGATTCCATCCACAACCGCCGGTGATAAATCTATTTTGCTTACTTGATGAATATTCATTGGATTTCTTACCAAAACATATTCTTCCTTCAACCTGTTAAAAAACCATTCCGAATAATATGACGGAATATCCGTTCTTCGGCTTGCACTTATAATCATTCGTTCACCTCCGGAATGAGTTGGGTGCTTTCATTTCCCTTCGTTTCATCCATTTACGTTAATTTCGCGGCCGGGCTTTTGCGGGAAAGCATTACGATACTTTCAACATGTTCATTGTTGTCCAAACCAAATCACATCTCTTTTTACTTCTTATCTGTCTTTTGCTCTAACATTTTTTTAGATTTCAAATAATCTACCTCTATATGATGATTCGATTTAAGTTTGGAAATCAGACATGCAGTCTCATCTATCGTTTCGTTGAGCAACCGAATTGCATTACCCCCCCCC
>CABUAW010000011.1 GCA_902489645.1 uncultured Lachnospiraceae bacterium
GCAGCCGTTGGAATATCCGAGCGCGGGCAGTACCTTCAAGCGGCCGGAGGGCTATTTTGCGGGAAAACTGATTCAGGATGCAGGTTTGAAGGGATACCGGGTGGGAGATGCCATGGTATCGGAAAAACACAGCGGCTTTGTGATTAATGTGGGAGCGGCGACCGCCGCCCAGGTACGGCAGTTAATGACGGATGTGGACAGAGAAGTATATGAAAAATTTCAGGTACACTTGGAGCCGGAGGTACGGCTGATAGGAGAGTTTTAATGGACCGATTTGTTATTGTGACAGGAATGTCCGGAGCAGGTAAAAGTTCGGTGTTGAAAATGCTGGAGGATATTGGTTATTTTTGTGTGGATAATCTTCCGGTACCGCTTTTGCCAAAATTTGCCGAACTGGCTTCCGGGCAGGAAGAAAATACGATGCCTCTGGTAGCATTGGGAATTGATATCCGCAGCGGCGAGAGCCTGATGATGGTAAATAAAGTTTTAGAAAGCATTGAAGATTTGAAAATCAGCTATGAAATTTTGTTCCTGGACTGTGAGGACAGCGTGCTGATTAAGCGGTATAAAGAAACGCGGCGGCAGCATCCGCTGGCGGCCCATGGCCGTATTGAGGACGGAATTCGGAATGAGCGGCAGAAAATGCGGTTTTTAAAGCAGCGGGCCAGTTATATCATTGATACAAGCCAGATGCTTGTCCGGGATTTGAAGGGCGAGGTTGATAAAATTTTTGTAAAAAATGAACCTTATCAGAATTTTTACATGACCGTTCTTTCCTTCGGATTTAAGTATGGAATTCCGACCGATGCGGATTTGGTATTTGACGTCCGTTTTTTACCGAATCCCTATTACGTGGAAAATCTTCGCAGAAAAACAGGGAATGAAGCCGACGTCCGGGACTATGTAATGAACTGCAAAGAGTCGGGAATGTTTCTGGATAAAATCGAGGACTTATTCGTTTTTCTCGTCCCCCAGTATATTAAAGAGGGAAAAAACCAGTTAGTGATTGCGGTCGGCTGTACCGGCGGAAAACACCGCTCCGTTACTATGGCCAACGGCATATACGAGCGGCTCAAGGCAAAGAACTACAGTGTGAAAGTAGAACACAGGGATATTTCAAAGGATGCGCTTCGAAATAAGTAGACAGGAGTGAAGCTATGTCTTTTTCAGTTCGTGTAAAGGAAGAACTATCCTATCAGACAGGCAGCGCCAGACACTGCCGTATTGCGGAAATGGCTGCCATTTTGAGTGTGAGCGGGCAGATTTTTCAGGATGAAAATGGAGAAGTATCCATAAAAATACATACAGAAAACCTTTCGGTCGCAAGAAAATACTTTACATTAGTGAAAAAAACATATAATATAGATGTTGACGTATGTATAAGAAGTCATATCCATACCGGCAAAAACCGTACATATATTCTGGAAGTGAAGGATGATTACGCGGCCAGGAAAATTTTAAGCTCGGTCAAGTTCATGAATGGCGACGGAGAAATTGAGGAAGACTATGCGATAGTTCATCCGTTGATTTTTCAAAAGTCATGTTGTAAACGGGCATTTTTAAGAGGATTGTTTTTATGCGCCGGTTCCATCAGCGAACCGGAAAAAACGTATCACTTTGAAATCGTTTGCACGACGGCTGAGCGGGCACAGCAGATATGCGATATGATGAAAGTATTTAATATTGATGGAAAATGGATTACCCGAAAAAAATATTATGTCGTATACATCAAGGAAGCATCCCAGATTGTTGATATGCTCAACGTTATGGAAGCCCATGTTTCATTGATGGAATTGGAGAATATCCGAATTTTAAAAGAAATGAGGAATTCGGTAAATCGGCGAGTGAATTGCGAGACGGCGAATATTTCTAAAACTGTATCTGCGGCGGTGAAGCAGATCGAGGATATTACGTATATCCGGGATACCGTGGGATTCAGTGAGTTAACCGATGGATTAAGGGAGATAGCCCAGTTAAGGCTGGACTATCCGGAAGCATCGTTAATTGAATTGGGGAGATTGTTGTCAACTCCCGTAGGTAAGTCCGGTGTCAATCACCGGTTACGTAAACTGAGTTTGTTGGCAGACGAATTAAAATCTAAAAGTTAGCACAGGGTAGAAAGGCAAGGTACAAATATGGTTTCAAAGAGTATGACGATTAATATTCCAAAAGGGTTGGAAGCCCGACCGGTAGCGTTGCTTGTTCAGGTGGCAAGTCAATATGAGAGTAGCATTTACGTGGAGATTCAGGATAAAAAGGTAAATGCGAAAAGTATTATGGGAATGATGAGCCTTGGCTTGGCCGAAGGTGAGAAAATTACCATTATTGCGAATGGACCGGATGAGAATGATGCTGTGGAAGCGATTGACAAATATATATCAAAGCAATAATTCCATTACTATACTATGTTCCTTAAATCGAAGGTGCAGGCGTGCGCCTTCGATTTTCTAAAAATAGAAACAAATTAAGAAAGGGAGGAAACAGGATGAATACTAAAGGAATCAAAAAGTTTAAAAAAGTACTGGTTGCAAACCGGGGCGAAATTGCGATTCGTATTTTCCGTGCGTTGAACGAACTTGGAATCGGAACGGTTGCTGTTTTTTCAAAAGAAGATAAATACGCGATGTTCCGTACGAAAGCCGATGAAGCGTACTTGCTAAATCCGGACAAAGGACCTGTGGACGCTTATTTGGATATCGATACAATCATACGTATAGCGAAAGAGCATCAGGTGGATGCAATTCATCCGGGTTACGGTTTTCTGTCCGAAAATCCATACTTTGCCGAAGCCTGTGAAAAGAGCGGTATTGTGTTTATCGGGCCGACAGCGGGTATGATGCGGGCGATGGGTGATAAGATTTCTTCAAAGAAAATGGCGATGGAAGCCGGGGTACCTACGATTCCGGGAATTGATAAAGCCGTGGAAAATTATGAAGAAGTTGAAAAGGCCGCAGACTTTATCGGTTATCCGGTAATGCTGAAAGCCTCCAACGGCGGCGGCGGCCGCGGTATGCGTATTGTCAATGCCGCAAATGAATTGGAAAAAGCCTACCGTGAAGCCAGAGAAGAGTCCAGAAAAGCGTTTGGTGATGAACAGATTTTCATTGAAAAATATCTGAGAAGTCCAAAGCATATCGAAGTTCAGATTCTTGCAGATAATCATGGCAACGTTGTTCACCTGTATGACCGTGACTGTTCCGTGCAGAGACGTCATCAGAAGGTTGTGGAATACGCACCGGCCTTTACGGTACCGGATGAAGTGCGTGAAGAAATCTTTGCAAGCTCCATTCGTCTGGTAAAGCATGTGGGCTATCGGAATGCGGGAACATTGGAATTCCTTGTGGATGCGGAGAATCATCCGTACTTTATCGAGATGAATCCGAGAATCCAGGTAGAGCATACCGTATCTGAGATGGTTACGGGAATTGATATCGTTCAGTCCCAGATTATGGTTGCCGAAGGTCATACCCTCGATTCGGAAGAAATCGGAATTCCTTCCCAGGAGGCTGTGAAGCTGAATGGATATTCGATTCAGACCCGTATTACCACAGAAGACCCGGTAAATAATTTCCTCCCGGATACAGGAAGAATTACGGTGTACCGTTCCGGTTCAGGTAACGGTCTGCGTCTGGACGGCGGCAATGCCTATACGGGTGCGGAGATTCAGCCGTATTATGACAGCCTTCTTGTAAAAGTTATTTCCTATGACCGTACATTTAAAGGCGCTATCCGCAAATCCCTTCGTGCATTGAAGGAAATGCGTATCCGTGGCGTTAAGACAAATATTCAGTTTTTGATTAACGTGCTGAATCACGAAACCTTCCAGGAAGGTAAATGTCATACAACCTTCATTGAAGAAACACCGGAATTGTATGATTTACAGAAGGGACAGGACCGGGCCACAAAGATTCTGGAATTTATCGGAGATAAGATTGTCAATCCGCAAAATGGTGAAAAACCATATCTGGATGCGCACCGGTCTCCGGTGTATGATGAGACAAAGCCGGTTTATGGCGCAAGAGATGAATTCCTGAAACTGGGTGCGGAAGCCTTTACCCAGAAGATTTTACGGGAAGACCGTCTCTATGTCACAGATACGACGATGCGTGATGCGCAGCAGTCTCTGTTTGCAACACGTATGCGTACAAGAGATATTATTGATGCAGCTCCGGCCGCCAACGCTTTCCTTGCCAACGCTTTTTCCGCAGAAGCCTGGGGCGGCGCGACCTATGATACAGCGTACCGTTTCCTGAAAGAATCTCCATGGCGCCGGCTTTCCACATTGCGTCAGTTGATGCCGAATACATTGATTCAGATGCTGCTGCGTGCTTCCAATGCGGTAGGCTACAGCAATTATCCGGACAATGTGGTTAAGGAATTTATTCAGGTTTCCGCAGGCCGTGGTATTGATGTGTTCCGTATTTTCGACAGTCTGAACTGGATTGAAAATATGAAGATGCCTGTGGAGGAAGCTCTGAAAACAGGAAAAATCGTTGAAGGCGCTATCTGCTATACGGGCGATATTTCCGACCCGAATGAAACAAAATATACGCTGGATTATTACATGAAGAAGGCCAGAGAGATTGAGGCCATGGGATGTCATATTCTCACAATTAAGGATATGGCAGGCCTTTTGAAACCGTATGCGGCTAAGACATTAATTTCCGAATTGAAAAAGGAATTGAATATTCCTGTAAACTTACATACCCATGATACGACGGGCAGCGGTGTCAGCACCGTTTTGATGGCCGCCGAGGCGGGCGTGGACATTGCCGATATGGCAATTGAGTCCATGAGTTCGCTCACAAGCCAGCCGTCAATGAACACCATTGTTTCCACGCTGAAAGGTACGGAAAGAGACACGATGCTGGATATTAACGAGCTGCATGAACTGAGTGAATATTATGCCCGTGTCCGTGAGGTTTATAAACCGTTTGAGAGCGGTATGTGTACGCCAAATTCGGAAATCTATAAATATGAGATTCCTGGCGGCCAGTATTCCAACCTTCTGGCTCAGGTAAAGGAGATGGGTGAGAAAGAACGTTTCGAGGATATCAAACGTCTTTATAAAGAGGCCAATGACCTGCTGGGCAATATCGTAAAGGTTACGCCGACGTCCAAAGTGGTTGGCGATTTGGCGATTTTCATGTTCAAGAATAATCTGGATAAAGACAATATTCTTACAGCCGGAAAAGACCTTTCTTATCCGGAATCCGTCGTAGAATATTTCAAGGGAATGATTGGCCAGCCAGACGGCGGTTTCCCGGAGGAATTCCAGAAAATTGTTCTTAAAGGCGTCGAACCAATCAGCGTGCGTCCGGGAACATTGCTTGAGAGCGTAGATATCAAACAGCTTGAGGCTTACTTAAAGAGCAAATTTGATTTGTCCTCCTTCACACCGTTGGAAATCCGTCAGAAAGCGGTCAGCTATGCACTGTATCCGAAGGTATATGAGGACTACTGCAACCATCTGGAAGCGTATAACGACGTATCTCAGCTTCAGAGCGATGTTTACTTCTATGGTCTGAGACCGAGAGAAGAAACGATTGTAAACATCGGTCAGGGCAAGACATTGATTATTAAATATATTAGTAAAACAGCGGCCAATGATGAAGGAAAATGTACATTGACCTTTGAGGTGAATGGTTCCGTCCGTGAAATCGTGATTGAAGATAAAAATGAAATTGTTCATGTGAATCAGCGGCCGAAGGCAGATAAATCCGACCCGAAACAGATTGGTTCGTCCATTCCTGGAACGGTATGTCAGATATTTGTCAAAAAAGGTGATAAGGTCGATGTCAATACACCGCTGCTTGTCGTAGAGGCGATGAAGATTGAGACAACGATTGTTTCAAAGACAGCCGGTGTGGTCGATGAAATTTTTGTTACCGAGGGTGAAAAAGTAAATTCAGAGGACCTGCTTGTGACATTTAAGCTGTAAGTTAAAATGGAACCGGCGTGGCAAAAGTCACGCCGGTTCTTTATCGGTAATGACAATATCAGGTTTCCCGTGGTCTTATATCTTAAAATTTTTTTGTATTTTTTGTGAAAGCCCTGTTAATTTTGGGCAATCTATTGTAATATCTTAAATGAAAGATTTGCTGGGAAGGAGAGGCGCAGTCATGATTTACGGACTGCGGAAAAAATTATGTCTGATAAAGAAAAGAAACAAAACGGACAGGCCGGTGGAACAAATGGCCAGAAGACTGAAAAAAAGATGACGAAGTATGATTTAAAGATGCAGCGTCGGCGTGAGGAAGAACTGAGACAGCAGAGACGGTCAAGATATACCACAATCGCCGGCGCATTAATTGTCCTTGTTGTTGTTGCAGTTCTTGGATTTAAAATTTATGGAGGCTACCAGGATAAGCATGGCACCTACGTCACCGTTGGGGAACATGAGGTTCAGCGGTCCGAATATGAATATTATTTTTATACCGGCGTAAATAATCTGTATTCTTATTATGGCAATTATCTGAGCTATATGGGGCTTGACCTGTCACAGCCGTTGGATGAACAGACTTATATGGATGGCATGACATGGAAGGATTATTTTGACCAGCAGGCCGTAGAGCAGTTAAAGCAGGTATATGCACTGACAGATGCGGCGGCTTCGGATGGTTTTGAATATGATGCCTCGGCGGATGTGGATGCCTTTGTTCAGTCGTTGGAAACCAGCGCTGAAAGTGCGGATATGAATGTGAATGATTACCTCAAGGCTTCTTATGGAAGTCTGGCGACGTTGGATAATGTGAAGAGCTGGGTTGAAAAGAGCAGTATTGCAACAGCTTATTACAACAGTATCGAGGATGCAACCGAGATAAGCAGTGATGAGGTAAATGCTTATTACGATGAAAATAAGGATAACTATGACTCCGTAGATTATCTGGTCTGCAAAATAGAAGCGGATATACCGGAAGAAGAAACGGAAACGGCTGCCAGTGAAACGGAAACATCATCTGAAACCGAAACGGCCGCCGATGAAACGGAAACATCGTCTGAAACCGAGACAGCGGTCAGTGAGACTGAAAGCGGTGAGACGGAGACTTTGAGCGAGGAAGAGCAGGCCGCGCTGGAAGCCGAGCAGGAGGCCATTAAAGAGGCGGCAATGAAAGCGGCGGAAGAAAAAGCCAATGAAATGCTCGAACAGATTACAGAGGTGTCTTCGTTTGGCGCATTATATGCGGATTATGCTACAGATAATACGGTAGAGTACGAAAAATCCAATGTGAAAAAGGCATCGATTTCTCCATCGGCGGTTGGTGAGTGGCTGTTTGCCAGTGAGCGTCAGGCCGGAGATACGACCGTGATTGAGGATACGACAAATAATGCCTATTATGTGGTTTATTTCTCAGACCGTTATCTGGAGCATGCAAAGACCGTGGATGTTCGTCATATTCTGATTCGTTCCAGCGCAGAAACGACGGATGAGATGACGGATGAAGAAAAGGCAACGGCTGAGGAAAATGCAAAGGCGGAAGCCAAACAGAAGGCCGAAGACATCTATGAGGAATGGAAGAGCGGCGACGCTACGCAGGACAGCTTTGCGGCATTAGCCGAGGCGAACAGCGAGGATACGGGTTCCAACACAAATGGCGGTTTATATGAGGCTGTTACCGAGGGTCAGATGGTTGACAGCTTTAACGACTGGATTTTTGATGACGCACGGAAACCGGGAGATACGGAAATCATTGAGACGACTTATGGTTACCACATTATGTATTTTGTCGGTGATAATGCGGAAGAATGGTATACAAAGATTGAAAGTACCCTTCTTTCAAATGAGATGCAGGAGTATATGACAAATCTGACAGCCGACATAGAGGTCGTGGATAAACGCGGTGATATTTCATATTTACACGCTGAGGAAACCGAGTCTCAGACAGATACGGCTGCCGGTTCCGATGGAGAAACCGAATCAAAAACCGAATCGGAAACGGAATCCGAAACCGAATAAAAGTTCCTAAAAGGTGAAAATCTAAAAGTTCTCTCCGCAGGAAGCGATTTTAAAGCTTTGGCGGAGGGAATTTTTTTAATTTTTCCACAATTGAGGGAGAAAGCGTATTGACAAAATAGTTCGGGGGGGGGTAAAATCTAAGGTATAACTTATGCTTTAGCGTGTAGTTTATATTTTAGAAAAGCGGAGGAAAAAGTTGTGAAAAAAGGATTTTTCAAAAAGAAAATGCTTGTATGGCTTATGGCGGCAACACTTGCATTTTCGGCTGCAATGACAGCATTTGCTGAAGAAACCGAGCCAGCGGCAGACCCGGCGCCAGTTACTGTAACAGACCCGGAAACAGAGGAAGAGACAGAGAAAGAAACAGAAACAGCGACGGAAACAGAAACGGAAACAGAGACAGAACCAGCGACAGAGCCGGAAACAGAGCCGACAACCGAACCGGAAGTGGCAGATATTATTACAAATGTAAAATCTGTAAGTTCTTCATGGTCTGCACCATATGACCACACAGTGGCTAAAACCTTCTATGAAGTAACTCTGGCTGAGCCGGCAACGCTCGTATGGTCTATCTATTATCCGGATGGTACTTTATTTAATGAGTACTCCGGTGAGTTCGATGCAGGCGTAGCTTCCCTGACATGGACAGCGGTTGACCCAAATGGCTGGCATCCGGAAGGTACATCCAGCAACAGAACGGAAGTTGCATTTGAAGTAGTCATTGCGGCGGTTAATGGTTCAGGACAGGTAGATGCTGCCAGTGATACATACACATTCTATTTTGCGCATAGCATTAAACAGCATTTAGGATATGTGGAACCAGAACAGGAAGAGCCGGTTCAGGAAGTTCAGCCGGAGAATCCAGTGACAACAACAAATAATGATGTGCCAAAGACTGGCGAATCCCATTCCGATTATGGTATGATGCTTTATATGGCAGTTATTTTTGGAGCAGGATTTGTTGTAACACGTAAATTGAGCCGCAGAGCATAAAATCAGAAAATCTTGGCTGCCGTGTCAGTGGATGACGGCAGCCTGATTTTTTGCATGGAATTCCGTCAAAAGGAAAGGATTGGATAAACCGTAATGAGGCAGCAGAAAAGTAAAAATAATGAAAGCGGGACGCAGAATCGGAAAAAAATACTATCGGCCGTGAGTATTTTATGTCTGATTGGTTTGATTATTGTGGGTGCGCTTTTAGTCCTCCGCTGGACAGATGATTTGAATGAGAAGAAGAAAGCGTCGGAAGTCCGTGAAAATATTGAAAGTGCGCGGATTAATGTGGAACAGGCCGATGAAACAAATGAACCGGCTGCGGAAACAGCCGGAGAAACGGCGCCGGAGGTACTTCCGGAGATGGCGCAGGCCCTGGTGATGAATTCGGATATTATCGGGATTTTGGAGGTCGGAGCCGATACCTGTTTATATGTGACCCAAGGGGAAGATAATGATTTCTATTTGAATCATAATTATTTAAAAGAGGAAGATGAGGCCGGCGCCGCTTTTTTGGATGTGCGCTGTCAGATAGAACCGAGAGATACCCACTGGATTATCCATGGCCATGATATGCTGAATGGAACTATTTTCGGACAGTTAAAGGATTTTCGGGATTTGGAATATCTGAAAAATCATCCGCTGGTGTACCTGACATTGACCTATGAGAAAGAAATTTATGTCCCGTATGCGATTCTGGACGTTAATGTAGACCAGAGTGCGGATAATTATTTTAAGATTACGGAATGGAATTTTGAGACCGATGAGGAATTTGAGGCATATACCGGTTATTTTAAGGAAAATTCCTATTTTAATATTCCTGTGGAAATCGCTCCGCAGGATGAATTGCTTACTTTATCCACGTGCAGCTATGTCTATAGCGATAGCCGTTTATTAATTGCTTGCCGGAAACTTCGGGAAAACGAGAGCGAAGATGAAATGAAAGCGATTATCCAGAGCGTGGAGTAAATTGCGTGTGTCGGCGGCAGATGATTTTTGTTGACATAAAGCGAAAAAGAATATATAATAAAAATTAGTTTAGTACCATACTAAATTTACATCATAAGTTCAAATAAAAATTTATTCAAGTCGTCATCATTGATGGCCCACAATGTGTGGAAAAGAAAAGCCTGCATTTGCAGGCTTTTCTTTGTATTGAGCGGAGGAGGAGAAAAATGGCTAAAGATTATTTTATGGGATTGGATATGGGCACAGGCTCTTTAGGATGGGCTATCACAGATAAAAACTATCATCTTTTAAAGGCACATGGAAAAGCATTGTGGGGAGTGCGATTATTTGAAAGTGCAAGTACGGCTGAAGAGCGGAGGATGTTCAGAACAGGAAGAAGACGTTTGGAACGGAGAAAGTGGAGAATCGAATTATTGCAGGAGCTATTTGCAGAGGAGATAAATAAAGTAGATTCCGGATTTTTCCTGAGAATGAAAGAAAGCAGATATGTTCCGGAAGATAAGAGAGATATTTATGGTCAAACACCGGATTTGCCATATGCATTGTTTGTGGATTCAACATATACGGATAAAGAATATCATAAGCAGTTTCCTACGATTTATCATTTGAGAAAATGGTTGATGGAAACAACTGAAACGCCGGATATACGTCTGGTTTATTTGGCGCTTCATCATATGATGAAGCATAGAGGACATTTTTTGCTATCTGGAAATATTGAAAATGTGAGAGAATTTAAAAGCACATTTACGCAGTTTATCCAGCGTGTGAAAGATGAAGAGATGAATTTTAATTTAGATTTTGACATTGAAAAAATAGACCAGATTGAAAACATAATAACAGACAGCAATCGCACAAAGTCGCAGAAAAAAACAGAATTGATAAAGTGTGCAGGAGCAAAAACTTCCTGTGAAAAAGCGCTTATGAATTTAATTGTCGGGGGAACAGTTAAATTGAGTGACATTTTTGACAATAAGGAATTAGATAATTGTGAAAAAGCAAAAATTTCTTTTTCGGATACCTCATATGAAGATTACTCAGGAATTGTACAATCGGATTTGGGCGAGCAGTATATTATTATTGAACAAGCAAAGTCGGTGTATGATTGGGCGATTTTAGCTGATATTTTAAAGGGGGAAGATTCAATATCAAGCGCAAAAGTCGGCGTATATGAAAAGCATAAAAAGGACCTGACCTATTTGAAAAAGCTGGTTAAGGAAAATTTGTCCGGAGAAGATTATAAAAAAATATTTGTAAACACAACGGGTAAATTGGACAATTACTGCGCATACGTGGGAACTTCTAAAATGAATGGACATAAGTGTGATTTGGAGGGGAAATGCTGCGATAGAAAAGCTTTCTATGCTTTTCTAAAAAAAGAGGTTATAAAACCTATTGGAGAAACTGAGGCAATTGAATATTTAAAGAAAGAATTGGAAACAGAAACTTTTTTACCAAAGCAAATATCCAAAGATAATGGGGTTATTCCATATCAGGTTCATTTATATGAACTAAATAAAATCATTGAAAATCTGGAGGACAAAGTTCCTCTGTTAAAAGAGCAGGGAAATAAAATCAGGAGTATTTTTGAATTTCGTATTCCATATTATGTTGGCCCATTGAATGGTATATGGAGAGATGGAAAACGGACAAATTGGATGGTTCGCCGGAATAATGAAAAAATATATCCGTGGAATTTTGATGAGGTGGTCAATCAATCCGAAAGTGCAGAGGCATTTATCCGCCGAATGACGAATAAGTGTACGTATTTAGTCCATGAAGACGTTTTGCCAAAGAATTCATTATTGTATAGTAAATTTATTGTATTGAATGAATTGAATAATCTTCGAATTAACGGGGAAGCCATTAGTGTCGAATTAAAGCAAAAGCTGTATAGGGATTTATTCCAACGATATAGAAAGGTCACTCAGAAAAGAGTGAGAGATTATTTGGTAAGGGAAGGCCTCATATCCAAAGCAGAAAGGAATACGGCAGATATTTCCGGTGTGGATGGTGATTTTAAAGGGTCTTTGACAGCATATCATGATTTTAAAGAGAAACTGACGGGATGTACTCTGAAAGATGAAGATATGGAAGAGATGATATTAAATATAACACTGTTCGGAGAAGATAAAAAATTGTTGGGTAAAAGACTGTCTGTTTTATATCCTGAATTGACGGAGGGTCAGAGAAAAGCGTTGTGTTCTTTATCCTATGATGGTTGGGGAAAACTGTCGGAAGCCTTTTTGCAGAAAATAACTGCGCCTGCTCCGGAAACGGGTGAGGTGTGGACGGTTATTCGGGCTCTTTGGGAGACCAATGACAATTTGATGCAGATATTAAGTAAAAAATATTTGTTTGCGGATGCCATCGAAAGAGAAAATTGTAAAGAGGATGGAAATGAAATTACCCGGGAAATGCTTGAAAAATTGCAAGTGTCACCGGCTGTTAAAAGGCAGATATGGCAGACACTCCAGGTGATTAAAGAATTGCACAAGGTCATGAATGAACCTCCAAAACGGATATTTATTGAAATGGCCAGAGAGAAAGCTGAGAAAAAGCGAACAGATTCGAGAAAAAAGGCATTGTTGGATTTATATAAGAAATGTAAAAGTGAAGAAAGAGATTGGATTAAAGAGTTAAATGCTTTTGAAGACCATAATTTGCGGAGTGATAAATTATATTTATATTATACGCAAAAAGGACGTTGTATGTATTCGGGAGAGGTTATTGAGCTGGAAGATTTGTGGGATAATCGAAAATATGATATAGACCATATTTATCCTCAGTCTAAAGTCATGGACGATAGTCTCGATAATCGGGTTTTAGTTAAGAAAACATATAATGCCGGCAAAACAGATGTGTATCCGATTGAACATTCGATACGGGAAAAAATGCATTCTTTTTGGAAAAGCTTATTTGATGGAGGATTTATTTCAAAGGAAAAATATAAACGGCTGATAAGAGGTGACGAATTTGCGCCAGAAGAACTGGCCGGTTTTATAGAGCGGCAGATTGTAGAGACAAGACAGAGTACAAAGGCTGTCGCATCTGTATTGAAGCAAATATTTCCGGAAACCGAAATCGTTTATGTTAAAGCAGGAAATGTCTCACGGTTCCGTCAGGACTTTGATTTGATTAAAGTACGTGAATTAAATGATTTGCACCATGCAAAGGATGCCTATTTGAATATTGTTGTTGGTAATGCTTACTATACAAAGTTTACAATGAATGTTATGCGTTACGTTAAAGATAATCCAGGCAGAGCTTACAATTTAAAAAGAATGTTTACTTCAAAATGGGACATTGAACGTAATGGAGAGATTGCGTGGAAAGCCGGAGAAGCAGGAACAATAGCGACGGTAAAAGAGACGATGAGAAAAAACAACATACTTGTCACCCGCCGGTCTTACAAAGTGAAAGGCGGTCTTTTTGACCAGCAGCTAATGAAAAAAGGTAAAGGACAAGTACCTGTGAAGGGGAGCGATGAACGGCTGAGAAATATTGAAAAGTATGGCGGATATAACAAGGCACAGGGAACCTATTTCATGCTCGTAGAATCAATTGACAAGAAAGGAAATAAAATCCGGACGATTGAATATGTTCCGTTGTATTTAAAAGTACAGCTTGAAAAAGATGAAGAGCTGATGAAACAGTATCTTATTAGTGACAGAGAACTTAAAGAACCGAGAATATTGTATTCGATTATAAAGATAGACACCTTATTTAAGGTGGATGGATTTTATATGTGGCTGTCGGGAAGAACGGGGAAACAATTGATTTTTAAAGGCGCCGTTCAATTGATATTGTCTAAAGAAGATGAAATGATTTTAAAAAAGATTTTGAAGTTTGTTTCACGGAGGACGGAAAACCCTGATATTAAAATTATAGAAAAAGACGGTTTGGAAGAAGCGGATTTAATCCATATGTATGAAGTCTTTTTAGATAAAATTGAGAATACAGTATATCGGACAAAACTTGACGCACAAGTACAAAATTTGAAAAAAGGTAAGAAAATGTTTGAAAGTCTATCTAAGGAAGATAAATGTATTGTGTTATCCGAGATACTGCATCTGTTTCAATGTCAAAGTAATATGTCAGATTTAAAACTAATTGGAGGGCCCGAAAAAGCGGGAAGTATAAAAATAAATAAAAATATAACAGAATGTAAACAAATTTCTATTATTAATCAGTCTCCAACAGGAATTTTTCAACAGGAGATTGATTTGAAAAAGATATGAGTTGGAGAATCGTCGTTATCTCAAGGCGGGCGAAATTAGATTACCAATTGGGCTATATGGTAGTCCGGGGCGAACAGATAACCAAAATACATTTGAGCGAAATAGCGACAGTGCTAATAGAGTCTACGGCCGTATCGATAACGACGAGCTTAATAGCGGAATTATCTAAAAAGAAAATCAAAGTTGTTTTTTGTGATGAGAAGCAGAATCCATCGTCTGAATTAATTGGGTATTACGGAAGTCATGATACAAGTAATAAAGTAAGGAAACAAATAAAATGGGATGAAAGAAGTAAAGAGGCAATCTGGACAGAAATTGTTATTGAGAAAATCAGGAAGCAGAAGGAATTATTGGAACTTTTAGGAAAGGAAGAATCGAGGCTATTAGAGGGATATTTAAAGGAAATAGAATGGAATGATGAAACTAATCGGGAAGGACATGCGGCCAAAGTTTATTTTAACGCATTATTTGGAATGGGGTTTTCAAGAACTGCGGACAATTACATCAATGCTGCGCTGAACTATGGATACTCCATTATATTATCAAGCTTTAACAGAGAAATTGTAGCAAACGGTTATATTACACAATTAGGGTTATTTCATGATAATATGTTTAATCAGTTCAACCTGGCCTCGGATTTAATGGAGCCTTTTCGTATATTAGTAGACAGAGAAGTAAAACGTATGAAATTAAATCAATTTGAACATGATGAAAAAATGCGTTTGGTAAATATTTTAAATCATGAAGTTCGTATCGATGGAAAACGGCAGTACGTGAATAATGCAATTAAAATTTATTGTCGAAGTGTTTTCGAGGCTTTAAATGAAAATGATAGTTCCTTGATTCGATTTTAC
Source organism: uncultured Lachnospiraceae bacterium (assembly GCA_902489645.1). Classification (GTDB taxonomy): domain Bacteria; phylum Bacillota; class Clostridia; order Lachnospirales; family Lachnospiraceae; genus Frisingicoccus. Next base: position 15,012 of record CABUAW010000011.1, read on the forward strand.
AGTATTGAGTTATAGATTTATGAGAATATTAGTATTTTTCGATTTACCCGTATTGACCGGGAATCAAAGAAAAGCTTATGTTAAATTTCGAAAGTTTTTATTAAAAAATGGTTTTATGATGCTTCAAGAGTCTGTTTATTGTAAGTTGGCTTTAAATGGAACAGCTGCGGCGGGAATTATAGACAACGTACATAAGAACAGTCCATCGGAGGGATTAGTTCAATTACTTACGGTGACGGAAAAACAATATTCAAAGATGGATTTGATTGTGGGGGAGGTTAAAAGCGAAGTATTAGATAGTGACGAAAGGCTGGTGATTCTATGAAATTGGTATATTCGGAGATGGAGATGAAGCTTGATTTATCAAAACAATGTCCGTGTGAATGGATAATAGAATCGCCGGAGCTTTTTTCAAAATACGTTCAGGAATTATTAAAGCAAAAAGATGGTGCTGGGGAGGGATTTGTATTATGTGATGAGGATAGGGAACTGGATTTTTCAAAATATGTGGATATTATAGTCAATCCTTTTCATGTAGACATCAATGAGAAAGGAATATTAAACAAATTATATGCCGATTTAGGAAGTATCGCTTATGGAGAGGAGCTTTATTTAGAGACACAGAAAATGACGAGAGATATTGAACAGTATTTTTATGAATTGGAGCATCAAAGTCCTTATATATTGGAAATCCAGCCAGAAATAGACATCATCGCTATTTTAAAAGCTCTAGGAGTAAAATTTGAGAACTCAGCGGAAGATTTCTTTGAAAATATTATCCAGTATATAAAAATTGCAGGAGAACTTTTAAAAACGAAAGTTGTGATTTTCATTAACCCGAGAAGTTTTTTTACTGGAGAACAGTTAGAAAACATATATGAAACAGCGATGTATAATGAAATTGCTCTATTATATATTGAAAATATTCAGAGAGACTTTTCAAGTAACTGTAAACGGTATATAATTGATAATGATTATTGTGAAATTTATTAAATATGTTTGAGTACCAGTGACATAAATGCAGATGAGAGCATATCATTTTTGAATTTGAGGTTTGAGAATGATGTAAAAATGTATGGTACTCAAACGTCAATGTGTGTCAAGTGGTGTCATTCTAAGTTTGAGAATGATGTAAAAATGTATGGTACTCAAACAAATGCAACTAAGATTATGGCCCAATATCGTTTGAGAATGATGTAAAAAATGTATGGTACTCAAACTGTGTCATTATCCGTATCCAGATTTTCCCGTTTGAGAATGATGTAAAAATGTATGGTACTCAAACCTCCGTATGATTTTTAACACCGGCGCCGTAGTTTGAGAATGATGTAAAAAATGTAATGAAGAAATGACACAGTTATGGAGTCTGTTGTAGATGATAATACAATGGAAACGATTTGGTTTTAGCTATACATGGCTGGTCTTTTTCTTCATAGTATCATCGGGTTTAGAATGGTTTTGTTTTGCAGAAAAGAAATGTAATGGATGAAAAAATGTTTTTTGATGGCCAGAATTATCCATAAACATATAATCTGATTTGGGATTTGATAGATATAAAAAACAAAGAGGATATTTTTTGAAGATACGTTATTGGATTTTGGGCTGAATCAGTCAAATGTATTGAAAACGCGCCGCACTGGAGAACTATCCGGAAGCGACGCGCTTTTTTATTTTATTTCAGCCATTTTTCGTAATTGTCGGCGATTTCCTGGACGGTATTAATGAGCAGGGAGGTGTGGTATCCGTCGGATACGATGTGTTGAACATAGACGGAGAAGGGCAGGAGAATTTCGCCGTTTTGCTCAAAATATTTACCGCACAGGATTATTGGAAAAAGGAGCGGGGACGTCATCGGTGTGTCATAGCACTGGGATGTGTAAGAAAGCCAGGGTACACAGGAGATTGGCGTAAAATTATCCGGTTTGTCTGGCTTTGTTTTTACGCCCTTGACATCTTTCCATGTTTCCATATCCTGAATACAGGTTTTATAAAAGACAGAAAAGTCCTTATGATATTCGGACCAGATATCGGAAAAAGTGTGGTCGTCTTCGTGGAATATCGTATAAGACGGGTGGCATTGGTCCCAGTAGCCCAGACGGTGTTCGCTGTCATGGGCCATCCGCATTTCTTTAATCTGATTGACGGCCGTAGATACCACGTAGAGATATACGGGATAAAAACGAAGCCCACGCCCTTTGATTTCCTTTAAAAGTCTGGTGATTTTAATATTTGCGTTTAATGTATAGCTGGTATGAACCATGGTTTGATAGTATTTATAATGTTCGCGGCGTTCCCATGTCTCCATGTCAATTAAATGAAAAGCCATAAAATTCCCTCCCGGTTGTGTATGGATTGAAAAGTATTAAAATTATTATAGAGAATCCGAAAGAAAATAACAAGAGATTTATCGGTGAATTATTTACAATGATTTCACAAACAGCTATAATCTTAGTAAATAACAGAGAAAGGGCGGAGGACTATGGCATTCACAAATAAGGAGATTCGGCCGTGTGATACCGGGAAAACGGAAATTAAACTTACTTACCGGCTCACGCTGCGTCTTTTTCTCCGGGAGAAAAGTTTCGGCCCGGGTCCGATGCGGCTTCTGGAAGGTGTGAAAAGAACCGGCTCACTCCAGAAAGCGGCGGCGGAGATGGGGATGGCTTATTCAAAGGCATGGAAATTAATGCGCGGCCTGGAGGAAGAGTGGGGATTTCCTTTGTTAATTCGTCAGGCCGGAGGTTCCAACGGGGGCGGTTCTTCGCTGACGGATGAAGCGGAAGAATTATTGACAAGGTATGAAGCCATGCTGAGAGAAATTCATCAGGCGGCCCAAGCGGCGTTTATAAAATACTTTCCTGAGTAAGTCGGAAAGTATTTTTTGACATAGCGTTATTCTCATGATAGAATAACGATAATGTATGATAAATAAGGAGACAGATATGAGATGAAAAAAGGAATTGCATTATTTTTAATGGCGGCCATGACCCTTGGTCTGCTGTCTGGCTGCGGAAGTTCCGCAAAAGATTCGGAGGAAGCGGAAACAAATGCCGCAGAAACTACGGCGGAAACAGGAACGGCTGCGGAGACGTCGGCGGAGAGCGGAAGCGCGGATGAAAGCGAATTGGTTGTATTTGCTGCCGCGTCTTTGACAGAAACATTGACTGAGCTTGGCGACGCTTATATGGAGGAGCATCCCGGCGTTCATATCGTGTTTAATTTTGACTCTTCGGGAACATTGAAAACACAGATTCAGGAAGGTGCGGAATGTGATATTTTCATTTCGGCTGGACAGCTTCAGATGAATCAGTTGGATATCAGTGCCGACCCGGAGGTGAATACGGAAGAACTGGATTTTGTACAGGAAGATACACGTTTTAATATTCTCGAAAATAAGGTAGCGCTCGTTGTACCGGATGGCAATCCGGCCGGTATAGAATCTTATGAAGATTTAAAAGAAAAGCTTGAAAGCAATTCCATTTTGATGGCTATGGGAAATGGCGATGTTCCTGTCGGACAGTATACACAGAAGATACTCGAATACTTCGGGCTTTCGGAAGAGGATTTGGCGGCGGCCGGCTGTATTACCTACGGCTCTAATGTCAAAGAGGTGACGACCCAGGTTTCGGAAGCGGCAGTAGATTGTGGAATTATCTATGCAACGGACGCTTTTTCTGCTAAACTTACAGTAGTGGATACTGCGGATGCCGAAATGTGCGGTCAGGTCATTTATCCGGCAGCAGTTTTGAAGGTTTCTGAGAATCCGGAGGAGGCGCAGGCCTTTTTGGATTATTTGACCGGAGACGCTGCGGATGCTGTTTTTGAAGGAGTTGGATTTACTCCAATCGAAAACTGAATTTAAAATGAATGTACAGGCGGGCAGTATTGTCCGCCTGTATTTATGTGATATAATTCGGGGAGGTGTAGGCCAGTGGATTGGTTTCCTTTGTGGAATTCATTGCGCATTGCGGGTATCAGCACGGTTCTGATATTTTTTATTGGTATTTTTTCGGCTTATTACATTTCAAAGGCTCCGCGTCTTGTCAAAGGCGTACTGGATGTGATTCTGACATTGCCTCTGGTTTTGCCGCCGACGGTGGTGGGGTATCTTTTACTGCGTGTACTGGGACCAAAGCGTATTATCGGCGCCTGGTTTTTGGAAGTATTTCACCTGAGACTGACGATGACCTGGTGGTCCGCCATCTTTGCAACTTCGGTGGTTATTTTTCCGCTGATGTACCGGACGGCCCGGGGGGCTTTTGAAGCCTTCGATGAAACGCTGGCCTATTCGGGAAAGTCAATCGGGCTGTCAAATACCTATATATTCTGGCATATTCGTATGCCGGTATGCCGCCAGGGAATTATAGCCGGTACAGTGCTTTCCTTTGCCAGAGCATTGGGGGAATACGGAGCGACGAATATGATTTCCGGTTATACACCCGGAAGGACGGCCACGATTTCCACGACCGTCTATCAGCTTTGGCGGACAAATGACGACGCTTTGGCTTTTCGATGGGTTCTGGTAAATCTTTCCATTTCTTTTGTGGTGCTTCTGGCGGTAAATATGCTGGAAAAGAAAAGAGGTGTGTAATGTCTCTGTTTGTTGATATCGAAAAAAAGCTTGGAAATTTTCAGTTAAAAGTCTCCTTTGAGGCGGAAAATGAGACGCTGGCCCTTCTGGGAGCCTCCGGCTGCGGAAAAAGTATGACGCTTAAATGTATTGCGGGAATTGAAAAGCCGGACCGGGGGCGGATTGTACTGGATGACGTTGTGTTATTTGATTCAGACAGGCGGATAAATCTGTCTGTTCAGGAGAGAAGAACGGGTCTGGTTTTTCAAAACTATGCCCTATTTCCGAATATGACAGTCATGCAGAATGTGGCGGCCGGGGCAAAAAGAGAGAAAAATCCGGCGAAACGGGAAAAGCTGGTTCGGGAGTTTATAGATAATTTTGGACTGACTTCGGAGGCAGAAAAGTATCCTTCCGAGCTTTCGGGGGGACAGCAGCAGCGGACGGCTCTGGCCAGGGCTCTGGTTTCGGCGCCAAATATCCTGCTGTTGGACGAACCTTTTTCGGCGCTGGACAGCCATTTGTGGTTCCAATTAGAACAGGAAGTGCATCAGACAATACGGACCTTTGGAAAAACTGTTTTGCTTGTATCCCATGACAGAGACGAGGTTTACCGGATGGCCGATAAGGTGGCCGTTATGTATGGCGGCCATGTGGAAGCTGTGGGAGAAAAAAGAGAAGTCTTTGCTTCGCCGGTGACAAAAAACGGCGCCGTTTTGACCGGATGTAAAAATATATCGAAGATAAAGATACTGGATGAGAATCATTTCATCGCTTTGGACTGGGGGCTGGAGCTTTATGTTCCGAAAATCCCGAAGGATGCATCCTATGCCGGGATTCGTATGCACGATATACAGGCGGGCGAGGGAGAAAATCATTTCCGGTGCGTTGTGGAGGAAATTGTGGAAAATCCTTTTTCCTATACGCTTTGGCTGCGTCCGGCGGAAGGCGGAGAAAAAACCTTCGGATGGGAGATAGACAAAAAATTGTGGGAATACTGCTGGCCAAAAACGGGAAATGACCATCCGCAGGCTTTTGAAAAATCAGTGGTGGATATATGGATTCCATCGGAGGAAATTTTGTTGTTGAAGGGATAGATTATGAAGAAAATAAACGTAGAAAATGCGATTGGTATGGCGCTTTGCCATGATATTACGGCAATGAGAGACGGATTTAAAGGCGCGGCCTTTAAGCGCGGACATGTTATCCGGGAAGAAGATATACCGAAGCTTCTGGACCTGGGGAAACGTCAGGTTTTTATCTGGGAAGAAAATGCGGGTGAAATTCATGAGGAGGACGCGGCTCACCGTATGGCCGCCATGGCTCAGGTGGAAGGCGCCCATTATACGGAGGTATCTGAGGGAAAGGTACTTTTGATGGCGGATACCCGGGGAATGTTTCGGGTAGACCGGGAGCTTTTGGAAAAAATAAACCGAATCGGAGATTTGACAATTTCAACGCTGCCGGACCATTATCCCGTAGAGGCGGGAGCAAGACTGGCATCCATGCGGATTGTTCCGCTGGTTACGAAGGAAGAACAGATAATACGGGCGGAAGAATTGTGCAGAGACCGGAAGCTTTTTAGGCTTCGCCCATATGAGCCGTTAAAAACCGGAGTTGTCATTACCGGTTCCGAGGTTTACAGTGGACGGATTAAAGATAAATTTGAGCCGGTAGTACGGGAAAAACTGAAACAATATCCGGGCGAAATTTTAGGCGTAACGATTTGTGATGATGATGTGGATATGATTGGGGAGGCGGCCCGAAAATATTTGGCCCAGGGAGCGGATTTCCTTATTTTTACCGGGGGTATGTCCGTAGACCCGGATGATATTACACCGACAGCCATCCGCAGACTTGGCGCGGACATTATCACCCATGGAGTGCCGTCCCAGCCGGGAAATATGACGTTGGTGGCCTATCTGGACAATGTGGCGATTCTCGGAATTCCCGGAGCGGCAATCAGTATGCCGACCACCATGTTTGACGTATTATTACCGCAGGTGTTCACGAAAGACAAGCTGACAAAAGATGATTTGGTTCGATTGGGAGACGGCGGTCTTTGCCAGCTCTGCAAGCCGTGTCATTTCCCAAATTGTACCTTTGGAAGATATTAGTATGCTTGATAAATATGGAAGAAATATAGATTATCTGCGATTATCGGTGACGGATTTATGCAATCTGAGATGCCGGTATTGTATGCCGGAGACGGGCGTCTGTAAGCTGGCTCATGAGGATATGCTGACCGAGGACGAAATGATTCGGGCTGTAAAGGCGGCTTCTTCTCTCGGAATCCGGAAGGTGCGGATTACCGGCGGTGAGCCGCTTGTGAAAAAAAACATACTTTCCATTTGCCGTCGGGTATCTGAGGTCCCCGGTATCCGGGAGGTTGCCCTGACAACCAACGGCCTTGGGCTTCCCGGGATGGCCCGGGCGCTTCGTGAGGCCGGGGTGCGGAGATTAAATATCAGTCTGGATACATTGAATCCGGAAAAATATAAATATATGACCCGGATGGGGGAGTTTGAGAAAGCCTGGGAGGGATTTCTCTCGGCGTTGGATGCGAGGTTTGAAAAAATCAAAATAAATACGGTTTTGCTCGGCGGATTTAATGAGGATGAAGTGGTTTCTCTGGCGGAGCTTACAAAAACATATCCGGTGGACGTCCGGTTTATCGAATGGATGCCGATGTATGACGGCGGTGATTTTAACGCCGCGTCCATGGTTTCGGGACGACAGATTCTTTCAAAGCTTGAAGGCATCTTTCCTGTGGAACCGGACGGCGGTGTCGCGAAACTGTACCGTTTGCCGGAGGCCCTTGGAAATATCGGTTTAATTACGCCGGTCAGCAATCATTTTTGCGGTGAGTGCAGCCGAATCCGGTTGTCTGCCGATGGAAGGCTGAAACCGTGCCTTCACAGCCGGGAGGAACTGTCGGTGAAGGGCCTTGACGACGCCGGTATGCGGGAACAATTTAAAAATGCAATCTTGTCAAAACCGTTTGGCCATGCGGGGCTTTCTGCGGAAAAACGGAGCATGGCGGGACGGCTGATGAATCAAATCGGAGGGTGAAAAACAGGATGAATGATTTTACACATTTTAATGACCAGGGGCGGGCCAAAATGGTAAATGTGGGTGAAAAAGCCGTATCCCACAGGACGGCCGTGGCGGCGGCCTGTGTCCGGGTAAATGCGGAGACGTTTCGTCTGATTCAGACCGGCGGCGTGAAAAAAGGCGATGTATTGACGGTGGCGCAAATTGCAGGTATTATGGGAGCCAAGAAAACTTCCGATTTGATTCCGATGTGCCATCCGATACCCGTTCAGGGAATTGATTTGTCCCTTCGGCCGGATGCGGCGAATTGCAGAATAGAAATTATTGCCTCAGTGAGCTGCGACGGAAAGACGGGCGTGGAAATGGAGGCTTTAACGGCGGTTTCTGTGGCGGCGCTGACCGTGTATGACATGTGTAAGTCCGTGCAGAAGGATATAGAAATCACGGATATCCGTCTTTTGGAGAAAACCGGCGGTGTTCATGGAGATTTTCACAGGGAGGAAAAGAAAAATGAATGATAGGGCGGCGGTGCTGACCATAAGCGATAAGGGCGCCCGGGGAGAACGGACAGACACAAGCGGCCCGGCGGTCTGCCACATGCTGGAGGCGCATGGATGGAATGTTGTTTACCGGCGTATGATTCCCGATGAAATGGAACAGATTAAGGAAGAACTTATCCGGTGTGCCGATGATTTGCAGATAGCGTTGATTATCACCACCGGAGGCACCGGATTTTCACCGAGAGATATTACGCCGGAAGCGACATTGGCTGTGATTGAGCGGGAAACCCGGGGAATACCGGAGGCCATGCGGGCGGAAAGTATGCGGATTACGCCGAGGGGCTGTCTTTCCAGAAGTGCGGCGGGTATCCGTGGCCGGAGTTTGATTGTGAATCTTCCGGGGAGCGAGAAAGCGGCCAGAGAAAATCTGGCGGCGGTCATCGAGCCAATCAGGCATGGCGTTGAAATGCTCTGCTCCGGAGGCTCGGCGGACTGCGCCGCGCCCTCGGCTATTATTCGGGCGGTCTGTATCAGCGAAGAAAAGGGGCAGCCAAAGCATCCGGTAGAATGTATTGAGCTTATCCGGGATTGGGGGATTCGGGGAGATGCCCATGCCGGGAAATGGCATCGTCAGGTGAGTATTCTCGGCGCGGAAAGTGTGGCAAAGGTACAAAAAAATATGTCCGGGACCCTGGTTCCGGGGGCCTTTGCGGAGAATATTTTAGCCGAAGGTATGTGCTTTTATGAATTAATGGTCGGAACGAGGCTTCGCATAGGCACAGCCGTCTGTGAGGTGACCCAGATTGGAAAAGAGTGCCACCAGTCCTGTGAAATACGGAAAAAAACAGGAGACTGCGTCATGCCGAGAGAGGGGATATTCGTCCGGGTGATTGAGTCAGGGAAGGCCCGGGCTGGGGACCTCATTGTTCTGCTGCAGGAGAAGGAAGAAAACAGATGATAATAAAAGGAAAATTCCCTTTTCTGAAAGAAAAAAAACATATCATTTCCCTTGTGGGCGCCGGTGGAAAGACGACGTTGATGTATGCTTTGGCCAAAGCATTTGCTGAAAATGGGGCACGGACCATGGTTACGACGACGACCCACATTTACCGGCCGGGAGGCAGGCTGTGGGCGCACAGCCCGGAGGACGTGAGGCGCCTCTGGAAAGAGGGAACCTATGCGGTTGTTGGGCGGCCGGAAACGTCGGGGGAGAATAAATTAACGGCGCTGCCGGAAGCGGAGCTTAACATGTATGTGCGAATGGCGGATATTGTTTTAATTGAAGCCGACGGGGCGAAACGAAAGCCATGTAAGGTTCCGGCCCGACACGAGCCGGTGATTTTGGATGCCTGCGATATCGTTATCGGCGTTGTGGGAATGAAGGCCCTGGGAAAACCTTTGGCGGAGGTTTGCTTCCGGCAAGAAGAAGCGGCCCGTCTGCTCGGCGTATCTTCGGCGGAGCCCATGACAATTGACAGGCTGGCGGCTATATTGGTTTCAGAAAAAGGAACGCGAAAAAATGTTGGAGAACGGGATTATTATGTGGTTTTGAATCAGTGTGATTCCGAAGAGGATATCCGGGCCGGAGAGCAAATTGAGGAAGCGCTGAGGTCAAAGAATATCAGCCGCTGTGTATTGACAAGCTTTAAGGGGTGTGTTTGATGAGCGAGAAAATCGTATTTTGTAAAGGCGGCGGGTGTACGGCGAAGCTGGGCGCCGGCGTGCTTGCGAGAGTGCTGGAGAAGCTTCCGAAAGGGAGGCCGGACGCCAATCTTCTGATTGGCTATGACAGTAAGGACGATGCGGCGGTCTATAAAATCACGGAGGATACGGCTATTGTGCAGACGCTGGATTTCTTCCCTCCGATGGTGGATGAGCCGTATATCTTTGGAAAAATTGCGGCGGCCAATGCGCTGAGCGATGTGTATGCCATGGGAGGTACGGTGAAAACCGCGCTGAATATTGTCTGTTTTCCTGAAACCATGGATTTAAATATACTGGGAGAAATTATGCGGGGCGGTTCGGAAATGGTCATGGAAGCCGGAGGTATTCTGACAGGCGGTCATTCCATTGCCGATGCGGATGTGAAATATGGTCTTTCTGTGACGGGACTGGTTCATCCGGCGCATATTTATCCGAATAATCAGGGGAGACCCGGGGACAGGCTGATTCTCACAAAGAAACTTGGCGTGGGAATCGTATGTACGGCAAATCGTGTACGTCAGGCTTCAAAGGCGGCTATGGACGAAGCGATTGCCTCGATGACCACATTGAATAAGACGGCTTCGGAAATCAGCCATAAATATGAAATTCATGCCTGTACCGATGTGACTGGCTTCGGTTTCCTCGGACATTTGCATGAAATGATGGACGGGCGGTTGTCCTGCCGGATTGACGCCGGTGAAATTCCGGTGATTGAAGGTGCGCTGGACTATGCCGACGAATTTCTTCTGACAGCGGGAGGTCAGAAAAACCGTAATTATTCAGGGCCTCATGTGGTATTTGAAAATGTTTCTTTCGCCATGGAAGAGGTGCTTTTTGACCCTCAGACCTCCGGCGGGCTTTTGATGGCCGTAAAAGCGGAGCAGGCAAAAGCGCTGTTGTCCGAATTGCAGGATGGCGGTCTTCCGGCCAGAATCGTGGGAGAAATTACGGAGAAAAAAGAAAAAGAAATATATGTAATTGGAGGAAATAAAAATGATAAAAATTAACGCAATGGGAGATACATGCCCGATTCCGGTCGTAAAGACGAAAAATGCGATTAAGGATATGGAAGGCGCCGGTCAGGTGGAAATTCTGGTGGATAATGAAATTGCCGTTCAGAATTTGACGAAAATGGCGGTTCAGAAAAACTACAGCGTCAGTTCTGAAAAGCTGGAAGAACAAAAATACCGGGTGGTCATGACCATAGGGGATGCGCAGGATTTTGAGGATGCCGAAGCGCCGCAGAACGAGGGATGTATTCCGGATGCGCGTAAAAATACGGTGGTGGTTATTTCTTCCGATGCCATGGGAAATGGTGATGACGAATTGGGGCGTGTTTTGATGAAAGGGTTCATTTTTGCTCTGACGCAGCAGGATGAGCTGCCGTCTGCGGTACTTTTTTATAACGGCGGCGCAAGACTGACCTGCGAGGATGCGCCGACGTTGGAGGATTTAAAGTCTTTAGAGGCCCAGGGCGTGGAAATTCTGACCTGCGGCACCTGCCTCAATCATTATGGGCTGACAGAAAAGCTCCAGGTAGGCAGCATAACCAATATGTACGCCATTGTTGAGAAAATGACTCGGGCGAGTTTGCTGGTAAGACCATGATATATTTTGATAATGCGGCGACAACGCTGCAAAAACCGGAGGGTGTGGCGGAAGCGGTGATTCGGGCCCTGGGGACGGCGGGAAATGCGGGAAGAGGCGCCCATGAACCGACGCTTCAGGCGTCCCGGATTCTTTACCATACGCGGGAAGTGCTGGCGGAGCTGTTTGGTGTGTCAAATCCGTCCCGGATTGCATTTACCAGTAATGCCACGGAGGCTTTGAATATAGCTATTTTGGGGCTTTTAAAACCGGGTGACCATGTCATAACATCGGTATGCGAACACAATTCGGTACTCAGACCTCTTTATCAAATGGAAGCCCGGGGCGTCGAGCTTTCTTTTATGGACGTGGATGACAAAGGGCGGCTGGAATATGATGCTCTGGAAAAAATGTATAAAGCCTCCACAAAGGCTGTTGTCATTACCCATGCTTCAAATGTGACGGGAAATGTGACGGACATTGGGCGAATAGCTTCATTTACAAAAGCGCATGGGCTTTTACTGATGGTCGATGCGTCCCAGAGCGCCGGAATTCTGCCGATTTCGGCAGAGAAAATGGGCATTGACGTTCTTTGTTTTACCGGACATAAGGGTCTGTTGGGACCCCAGGGCACCGGAGGGATATATGTGAGGGAAGGTCTTGAAATTGCCCCGCTGAAAGTTGGCGGAAGCGGTATTCAAAGCTTTGAGAAGCGGCATCCGGCGGCTATGCCGACCCGGCTGGAGGCGGGAACGCTCAATGTTCATGGAATCGCCGGACTAGGGGCTGCGGCAGATTATATTTTGCAGACCGGAACGGATGTGATTTTAAAGAAAGAAATGGCGCTGGCCCGGCATTTTATCTGCGGCATACAGGATTTGCCGGAGGTGCGTATTTATGGCGACCTGACGTCGGACATTCGGACAGGGATTGTTTCTATAAATATTGGTGAAGAGGATTCGGGAAGAATCAGCGATATTTTATGGGAGGACTATGAAATTTGTGTTCGGGCCGGAGCCCATTGTGCGCCGCTGATGCATAAGGCGTTTGGAACGGAAGCACAGGGGGCGGTACGTTTCAGCTTTTCTCACGATAACAGGATGGAAGAAGTGGACGTTGCCATACAGGCTATCAGGGAGCTGGTGGAAGAATGAGACGTGAAAAAAGGGATTATGTTGTAATAACATTCCATACGACGGCCGAAGCGATGGCTGCGGAAAAGTATTGTATGGCGCATGAATTTCGGGGCCGGCTTATTCCGGTACCGGGAGAAATTTCGGCCGGCTGCGGAATATGCTGGCGGATGACGGCAGAGGATTTTGAGGCGGCCGAACAGAGTACGGGACTTCGGGCCGGTCATACCTTCGAACAGGGAAAATGGCTGGCGGAAGTGAAACATGACAGAATCGTTAAATTATGGATGTAATTTGGAGGAACATATGACGGAGGAAAAGAAACCGGAACTTTATAAGATTATCCGCAGGGTTATTGAGGAACAGGAATGTATGCTGTGTACGGCGCTGTCGGGAAGTTCGCAGGGAAAAAAAGTGTTGTTTTGCGGTGGTAAAAGGCTCTGGCCTTCCGGGACGGCCGGGGGTCTTACGTCCATGGAGGAAAAACTTTCGAAAATATCGGACAGCGGAATATCGGAAATAGAGGGCACCCGGATTTTCTGCGAACGGTTTGGCGGAAAAAACCGGCTGGTTATCTGCGGTGCGGGGCATGTATCCATACCGGTCATTGAAATCGGCAAAAAAATCGGATTCCATGTCACTGTTTTGGAAGAACGTCCGATGTTTGCGAACCGTGCGCGGGCGGCCGGGGCGGACGAAGTTCTCTGCGACAGCTTTGAACATGGGATGGACGGAATTTCGGGCGGTGCAGAAACCTACTTTGTCATTGTCACAAGAGGCCATCGTTATGATACGCTTTGCCTGGAAAGAGCCATCCAAAAAAGAAATGCTTATATTGGAATGATGGGAAGTCACCGGCGGGTGGCGCTTGTCAAAGAACAGTTGGCGGCGCAGGGAATCGACCGTCAGTTGCTGGAACAGGTTCATACGCCAATCGGGCTTTCTATCGGGGCAGAAACACCGGAGGAGATTGCGGTTTCCATTATGGCGGAAATTATCCGGGTGAAAAACAGTAAAAAGCGGACCGCCGGGTATGCGGGAGAGATTCTGGACGCATTGCTTGGAGCAGAGGATATCCCGGTTCTGGCCATTATTGTATCGAAAAAGGGCTCCGTACCGCGGGGCGTCGGTACAAAAATGCTAATTTACCGGGATGGCCGCACGGTGGGAACTATCGGTGGCGGCTGTATGGAGGGCGAGATTATTCAGAAAGCCCGCCGTATGTTGTCCGGGGCGGAGCCGGAGCGTCAGCTTGTTCAACTGGATATGACGGGGCAGGATGCGGCGGATGAAGGTATGGTCTGCGGCGGTGTTGTGGAGGTGTATCTGGAAAGGAGTATCGGGTAGTATGGAAAAGAAATGGATAATTGTCCGGGGCGGCGGAGACATTGCCACGGGGACGATTCACCGTCTCTGGTCGGCCGGACTTCCGGTGCTGGTGCTGGAAGCCGAATATCCTTCGGCCATTCGGCGTCAGGTTGCCATCAGTGAAGCCGTCTATGACGGGGAGGCCGTTGTGGAAGGTATGAAGGGCGTCCGCATCGAAAATTATGAAGCGGCCGAAGCTGTGATTGCAGAGGGAAATGTTCCGGTTTTGGTGGACCCGAGGGGCGAAGCTATTGAAAAAATGCATCCGGCGGCGGTTGTGGATGGGATTCTTGCCAAAAAGAATCTGGGAACGCATAGAGAAATGGCCCCTTTGACGGTGGCCCTCGGCCCTGGTTTTGAGGCGGGGAAGGATGTGACGCTCGTCATTGAAACCATGCGCGGCCATAATCTGGGGCGGATTATCCGGTCCGGCGGCGCCCGGCCGGATACGGGGATTCCGGGAAATATCGGCGGCTATACGTCGGAACGGGTGATTCATGCGGCCGAAGCCGGCATCTTTCATAATGTGCGCCGAATCGGTGATATGGTCACTGCGGGAGAAGCGATTGCTGAAATTGAGACGGATGACGGCCGCTTTTTTCCTGTGTCGGCGACGATTTCCGGTATTATCCGCGGACTTTTGAGGGAAGGCTATCCGACTCCAAAGGGATTTAAGATTGCCGATATTGACCCGCGCAAAGAAGAACTGGCCAACTGCTTTACAATCTCGGATAAAGCCAGATGTATCGCCGGGAGCGTGCTTGAAGCGGTCATTCCTTATTATTATCATTAGTATTGTACTTCTGTTTGATTTTCTGCTATAATGTTGTGCAGAAAAATTTTTACAGGAGGATGAGTATGAGAGAGAATCATTTCACTGCGGGCGGACAGACGAGCAGCCCGTATCATTTTGAAGGCAGAATTGCGCTGAAACAGGCCATACCGTTGGGGCTTCAGCATGTTTTGGCAATGTTTGTCGGAAACCTCACACCAATTCTTATTATTACCGCAGCCTGCGGCGCTGAAGATTTCGCATCCATTCAGGTGACGCTTCTTCAGAATGCCATGCTGGTTGCGGGAATTGTCACATTGGTCCAGCTCTATGCGATTGGGCCTGTCGGCGGCAAAGTACCGATTATTATGGGTACAAGCTCCGGTTTTATCGGCGTTTTTCAGAGTGTTGTAAATATTATGGGCGGCGGTATCCTTGCCTATGGCGCGATTATGGGCGCCAGTTTCATTGGCGGGATATTTGAAACGGTCCTCGGCGCATTTTTAAAGCCGCTCCGTCGGTTTTTCCCTGCGGTTGTTACGGGAACGGTTGTGCTGGCTATCGGTTTGTCGCTTATCGGCGTCGGCGTAGCCTCTTTCGGCGGCGGCTCCTCGGCAAAGGACTATGGCTCCGCCGAGAATCTGATGATTGCCCTGGTTGTCATGATTATTATACTGGCGTTAAAGCACGGGGCCAGGGGAATGGCAAGCTCTTCCTGTATTTTAATTGGCATTATTATCGGGTATATTATTTGTGCCGTATTGGGCATGATTTTACCGACGACAGCCGTTACGGCGGATGGCGTGGAATATACAAAGGCATGGGTATTGAACTGGGATAAGGTGGCCCAGGCAAAATGGTTTGCTGTGCCGGAGCTTATGCCGGTAAAACCTGTGTTTGACCTGCGGGCCATTTTACCGGTAATGATTATGTTTATTGTTACGGCCGTAGAGACAGTCGGCGATATTTCCGGCTGCATTGAGGGCGGTATGGGCCGTGAGGCGACAGATTCCGAGCTGGCCGGCGGCGTTATGTGCGACGGCCTTGGCTCGTCTTTCGCGGCGTTATTTGGCGTTCTTCCGAATACCTCTTTCAGTCAGAACGTAGGCCTTGTCACGATGACGAAAATTGTCAACCGGTTCGCATTATCCTGCGGGGCCATCTTCCTGATTTTGTGCGGTTTGCTGCCAAAGCTGGCGGCGCTTATATCGATTATGCCCCAATGCGTGCTTGGCGGCGCTGCGGTCATCATGTTTTCGTCCATTGTCATGAGCGGTATCCAGCTTGTCACGAAGGAACCGCTGACGGCGCGGAATATGACCATTGTTTCCGTGGCTCTGGGCCTTGGATATGGTATTGGAGCAAACAGCGCGGTGCTTTCAGGACTTCCGAATGTTATCAGCCTCATTTTCGGAGGTTCAGGAATTGTCCCGGCCGCCTTTGTGGCAATTATTTTGAATGTATTGCTTCCGAAAGAGGAAGCGTAAAACATAACCGGAGGGGGCGATAAAAAATGCTTTCGTTCAATCAATATGTCCGGGCCAAAAGCCTGGAGGAAGCGTATACACTCTGCCAGAAAAAAAGCAATGTGGTGCTTGGCGGTATGTTATGGCTGAAAATGCAGAATGGTAATAAGGGGACGGCCATCGATTTGTGTGATTTGGGGTTAGACCAAATTGAAGAAACTCCGGAGGCCTACCGGATTGGCGCCATGGTTTCTCTGAGGGCGCTTGAGACCCATGACGGACTGAATACACTGACCCGGGGAGCGTTGGCGGAATCCGTCAGGCATATTGTCGGCGTACAGTTTCGCAATGTGGCAACGCTTGGAGGAAGCATTTACGGGCGTTTTGGATTTTCGGATGTGCTTACATTATTCATGGCTCTGGATGCAAAGGTTGAATTGTACAGGGCCGGGGTAATGGATGTGAAAACCTTTGCAGATTTTCCAAGAAAGACCCGGGATATCCTTGTCCGGGTTATTGTGCCAAAGACGCAGAGAGAAACCGTGTATTTGTCTATGAGAAATACGTCCACAGACTTTCCGGTCTTAACCTGTGCGTTTTCCCGCCTGGATAACCATTATAACTGCGTTATCGGCGCCCGTCCGATGAAGGCCGTCCTTTATAATGATGAAAAAGGTATTCTGGCGGAGGGCATTACAAAGGAATCCGCCCAAATCTTTGCTAAGGATATTGCTTCGAAGGCGGATTTTGGAAGTAATATGCGGGGCAGCGCCGATTATCGGCGAAAAATATGTGAAGTATTGGTCCGGCGCGCAGCGTTGGCCTTGATGGAGGGTTGATGATGGATATTAAGATGACTCTCAATGGAAAAACAGTTACGGCGGCGATTGAACCGGATATGCTGCTGATTGATTTTGTTCGCTCCAAGGGCTGCTATTCGGTCAAGCGGGGATGCGAGACGGCCAACTGCGGCTTGTGTACGGTCCTGATGGACGGCGTCCCGGTTTTGTCCTGCAGCATATTGGCGACCAGGGCTTCCGGACATTCGATTGATACGCTGGAGGGACTGCAGGAGGAAGCGGAGGAATTTGTCGGTTTTATTGCAGACCAGGGAGCGGAGCAGTGCGGCTTCTGTAATCCGGGCTTTGTCATGAACACCATAGCGCTTCTTCGTGAGAATCCGGAGCCTTCGGATGATGAGATTCGGGATTTTCTTGCAGGAAATCTGTGCCGCTGCTCCGGTTATGAGGGGCAGCTTCGCGGTATCCGGTCTTATCTTGAGTGGAAAAAGGAGGTGTGTTCGGATGGCACAGAATTTTAAATCGGTCGGGCAGCCTGTGCGTAAAAAAGACGCCATGCAGCTTCTGCTGGGAAAGCCCGTCTATGTGGATGATATTACGCCCTCCGATGCACTGGTTGTAAAGGTTCTCAGGAGTCCCCACGCCCATGCGCTGATTGAAGATATAAAAATGGATACGGCGCTGAAGGTGCCCGGTATCGAAGGGATTTATACGTATAAAGATGTGCCGCAGAAACGGTTTACCATGGCGGGACAAACCTATCCCGAAGCCTCGCCTTACGACCGCCTTTTGCTGGATAAAAGGGTACGGTTTGTGGGAGATGCGGTGGCTATTGTTGCCGGAGAGACGGAAAAGGCCGTTGACAAAGCCTTGAAGCTTTTGAAGGTAACTTATCAGGTGCTGGAACCGGTTCTGGATTTTCGGACGGCAAAGGACAATCCGATACTGGTCCATCCGGAGGATAACTGGCGTTCTCTTTGTCCTGTCGGAGCGGATAATCACAGAAATCTCTGTGCCAGCGAGGTATCCGGGGATGGCGATGTGGATGCCGTGTTTGCCGATTGTGATGAGATTGTGGAGCATACCTACCATGTGAAAGCCTGTCAGCAGGCCATGATGGAGACGTTCCGTACCTATACGGAGATTGACAGGTATGGCCGGCTTCATGTTATCAGCTCTACCCAGATTGTTTTCCACTGCCGTCGTATCATTGCCAACGCCCTGGATATTCCAAAGTCTATGGTCCGTGTGGAAAAACCCCGTATTGGCGGCGGCTTTGGCGCAAAGCAGACAGTGGTTGCGGAGGTATATCCGGCCTTTGTCACATGGAAAACAAAACGTCCGGCGAAAATGATTTACACAAGATATGAAAGCCAGATTGCCAGTTCTCCGCGGCATGAAATGGAAGTTCATGTCAAACTGGGCGCTTCCAGAGGGGGAAAAATCCGGGCGCTGGATGTTTATACCCTGTCCAACACGGGAGCCTTTGGAGAACACGGACCGACAACCGTCGGCTTGTCTGGACATAAATCTATTCCTCTGTACAGCGGAGGGCTGGAAGCCTATCGTTTCAGTTATGATGTGGTTTATACAAATGTCCAGTCTGCCGGGGCTTACCGGGGATACGGTGCGACACAGGGACTGTTTGCTGTGGAAAGTGCGGTCAATGAGCTGGCGGAGCGCCTGAATATGGACCCGATTGCCCTGCGGGAGAAGAATATTGTCCGGGAAGGAATGGTCATGCCGGCCTATTACGGCGAAAGGGCCAATGCCTGTGCGTTGGACCGGTGTATAGAGAAATGCCGGGAGCTGTTTCATTGGGATGAAAAATTCAAAGTTCGGGATATGGGCAACGGCAAAGTGCGTGCGGCCGGGATGGCTCTGGCCATGCAGGGTTCTTCCATTTCCGGCGTGGATGTGGGTTCCGCAACGATGAAGCTTGGCGATGAGGGATTTTATAATCTGTTGATTGGTGCGGCCGATATGGGAACGGGCTGCGATACGATTCTGGCCCAGATGGCGGCGGAATGTATGGAATGTCCGGTGGATGAGATTGCCGTGTTTGGAGCGGATACGGATGTTTCGCCCTATGATTCCGGTTCCTATGCTTCCTCAACAACCTACCTGACAGGCAAAGCGGTGGCGTCGGCCTGTGAAGAGCTGAAAAACAATATGTGTAAAATTGCCGCCGGGATGATGGACTGCGAAGTCAGCGAAGTAGAATTTACCGGAGAGGGTGTAAGGAAGCTGGATGGCAGTGATTTTGTATCCCGTTTTGATATTGCGACCAAATCGATGATGTTCAATAATATTAGTGTCCAGACAACGGCGACAAAGTCTTCGCCGGTATCACCGCCGCCTTTTATGGCCGGCATGGTGGAAATTGAACTGGATAAGGAAACGGGAAAGGTGGATATACTGGATTATGTGGCAGTGGTGGACTGCGGGACGCCAATTAATCCAAATCTGGCCCGGATTCAGGCAGAAGGCGGTTTGGTACAGGGAATAGGCATGGCTCTTTATGAAAATGTCACTTATCAGCCGTCCGGCCGGATTGAAGAGAATTCTTTTATGCAGTATAAGATTCCGACCCGTTTGGATATGGGGCACCTGCAGGTGGAATTTGAATCCAGCTATGAGCCGTCCGGTCCTTTCGGAGCCAAATCCATCGGTGAGATTGTTATCAATACTCCGGCTCCGGCCCTGGCCCATGCGATTTACAAAGCAACGGGGGTGTGGCACCGGACATTGCCGATGACGCCGGAGAAAATACTTATGAGGCTTGAAGATGAATAAGCATATTATCTATTTGGCGGCTGGCAACAGCCGCCGTTTTGGTTCAAATAAACTTTTATATATATATGAAGGAAAACCTTTGTTCCGACATGGCCTGGATATGTTGACGGCCCTGTGCCGGAAACATCCGGACTGTTCATTGACGGTGGTGTCCCAGTATCCGCAGATTTTAAGGTGGGCCGAAGCCAGTGGGCTTTGTGCCGTATACAGCCCGAACAGCGTGAAGGGGATGTCCTATACCATTAAAGCGGCCATACGGGCGCTGAAAGATTTAAAAGAAGAGGATTTTATCCTCTTTGTCGTGGCGGACCAGCCCTGTCTGACAGAGCGTACATTGGAAAAAATACTGGCCTGTGCCGGACCCGGCATCCAAACCGTGTCCGCGGCTTACGGCGGAACGCCGGGAAATCCGGTGATGTTTTCGGCCCGGCTGGCGCCGGAGCTGCTGGCGCTCCGGGGAGATGAGGGCGGCCGGAAGGTTTTAAAAAAGCACGAATGTGTTTATGTGGAGATAGAAAATAAATCAGAGTTGTTTGATATAGACACTCCTTTATGATATGATAATAATGTTGGAAAAAATAACAAATAATAGAGAAATGATAAGGGTGATATACAATGGCATTTACCCATTTGCACGTGCATACGGAATACAGTCTGCTGGATGGTTCCAATAAAATTAAAGAGTTAGTAGCCCGGACAAAGGAGCTTGGCATGGACAGCGTGGCCATCACGGACCACGGTGTTATGTACGGTGTTATTGAGTTTTACCGGGCGGCTATAGCGGCGGGAATCCGGCCGATTATCGGCTGCGAGGTCTATGTGGCTCCAAAGTCCCGGTTTGATAAAGCGGGCCAGCAGGATAATAAATATAATCATTTAGTGCTTTTGGCGGAGAATAATACGGGCTATCACAATTTGATGAAGATTGTTTCCAGAGGCTTTACCGAAGGCTTTTATTATAAACCGAGGGTAGACATGGAGGTGCTTCGGGAGTATCACGAGGGAATTATTGCGCTCAGCGCCTGTCTGGCCGGAATTGTGCCCGAGTATATCCAGAAGGGGCTTTATGAGGACGCAAAGCTTAAAGCTTTGGAACTTCAGGAGGTTTTCGGAAAGGGGAATTTCTTTTTGGAGCTTCAGGACCACGGGATTGCGGCCCAGAAAACGGTCAATCAAAGCCTGCTTCGCATGAGCCAGGAGACGGGCATTGCGCTGGTGGCGACCAATGATATTCATTATACTTATGCGGAGGATGAAAAACCCCATGATATTCTTCTCTGTATCCAGACGGGGAAAAAGGTGGCCGATGAGGAGCGCATGCGCTACGAGGGCGGTCAGTATTATATTAAATCCGAGGAAGAGATGCGGAAACTTTTCCCATATGCGAAGGAGGCCTGTGATAATACGCAGAAAATTGCCGAGCGCTGTCATGTGGACATTGAATTTGGAAAATATAAGCTGCCGAAATTTCCGGTGCCGGAGGGGTACGATGCCTGGAGCTATTTAAATAAACTGACCTGGGATGGTTTCGCCGTAAGGTATGCCAATCCCGATGATACATTAAAAGAACGGCTGGAATATGAGCTTTCCACGATTAAAAACATGGGCTTTGTGGATTATTTTCTGATTGTCTGGGATTTTATTCATTATGCCAGAAGTCAGGGAATTGCCGTCGGACCGGGACGTGGCTCTGCTGCGGGAAGTCTTGTGTCCTATTGCCTTGAGATTACGGATTTGGACCCGATTAAGTATAATCTTCTCTTTGAACGTTTTCTGAACCCGAACCGGGTGACAATGCCGGATATTGATGTGGATTTTTGCTATGAACGGCGTCAGGAGGTCATCGATTATGTCGTTGAAAAATATGGCAAGGACCGGGTTGTTCAGATTGTCACCTTCGGTACGATGGCGGCCCGGGCTGTTATTCGTGACGTGGGCCGGGTGCTGGATATGCCTTATGCCCAGGTAGACACTGTGGCCAAAATGATTCCGACGGAACTGAATATTACGATTGAATCCGCATTACAAAAGAATCCGGAATTAAAAAAGGTGTATGATACGGACCCGGCGATTCGTGAATTGATTGATATGTCGAAACGTCTGGAAGGACTTCCGAGACATACCTCAACCCATGCGGCCGGGGTTGTCATCAGCCCGAAAGCGGTGGATGAATTCGTACCCCTTTCAAGGGGTGTGGACGATTGTGTGACGACCCAGTTTACCATGACCACACTGGAAGAGCTGGGACTTTTAAAAATGGACTTTTTGGGTCTGCGGACGCTGACGGTTATCCAGAATGCGGTGAACCTCATTAACCGTCGCCGGGAAGCGCCGTTAAATATGCATGACATTGATTATGATGATGCAAAGGTCTATGAAATGATTGCCTCCGGTAAGACGGAGGGTGTGTTCCAGTTGGAAAGCGCCGGAATGAAAAGCTTTATGAAGGAGTTAAAGCCGTCCAGCCTGGAAGATATTATCGCAGGCATTTCCCTTTACCGTCCGGGACCGATGGATTTTATTCCGAAATATATTAAGGGGAAACAGAATCAGGCGTCGATTGTCTATGACTGTCCGGAGCTGGAAGAAATTCTTGCGCCGACCTACGGCTGTATTGTCTATCAGGAACAGGTAATGCAGATTGTTATGAAACTGGCCGGATATGATTTGGGCCGAAGCGATTTGGTCCGCCGTGCCATGTCGAAGAAAAAGGCCGATGTTATGGCGAAGGAACGGGAATATTTCGTCTATGGAAATAAAGCGTTGAACGTGCCGGGATGTATTGCCAGAGGCATTGATGAACGGACAGCCAATAAAATTTTTGACGATATGACAGATTTTGCCAAATATGCCTTTAATAAATCCCATGCGGCGGCGTATACCATTGTATCTTATCAGACAGCCTGGTTAAAATATTATTATCCCGTCGAATTTATGGCGGCGTTGATGACGTCGGTGATTGATTTTCCGACGAAGGTGGCGGAATACATCATGGAATGTCGAAAGATGAATATTAAGATTCTTTCACCGGACATCAACGAGGGCGAGAGAGATTTTTCAGTGTCCGGAGGAAATATACGGTATGCACTTTCGGCCATTAAAAGTGTGGGCCGTTCTGTGATTGACAGTATCGTCAAAGAGCGGAATACGCATGGTCTCTTCATCAGTTTAAAGGATTTTATTGAGAGAATGTCGGGCAAGGAAATAAATAAGCGGACGGTAGAGAGTTTTATTAAATCCGGCGCCATGGACGGGCTTCATGCGACCAGGCGTCAGCTCATGATGGTTTATGTTCAGGTGATGGAGCAGGTAAATCAGGAGCGTAAAAAATCGATGACCGGGCAAATGACCTTGTTTGATTTTGTATCGGAGGAGGATAAGGCCGAATTTGATGTGCATTATCCGAATGTGGGTGAATATGATAAAGAATTGAAGCTGGCTTTTGAAAAGGAAGTGCTTGGTATCTACATCAGCGGCCATCCTCTGGAAGAGTATGAAAAGTTTCTGATAAAAAATGTGACGGCGGTCACCACGGATTTTTACGTGGATGATGAGACGGGAGAAAGCCGGGTACGGGATAATCAGCATGTGATTATCGGCGGCATGATTACCTCTAAAACGGTCAAAGTGACGAAAAATAATAAATTGATGGCATTTATTTCACTGGAGGATTTAGTGGGTACGGTGGAAGTCGTCATTTTCCCGAAGGATTATGAACGGTATCAGAAGTATCTGGCGGAAGATAAAAAGGTCTATATCCGGGGAAGAGTTTCGGCCTCGGAGGACCAGCAGGCCAAGCTGATTTGTGAGAAAATTATTCCTTTTGATGAGATTCCGAAAGAAATATGGATTAAGTTTGACAGTAAAGAGGATTATATGCACAGGGAACAGGAATTGTACCGGATGCTGGAGGCGGAGAGCGGTTCGGACCGGGTTGTCATTTTCTGTGCCAGAGAAAAGGCGGTCAAGCGCCTGGAGAACCGTTATGCGGTACAGGGGGACGACCGGGTCATCGGAATACTTCGGAACGCTTTTGGTGAGGAAAATGTAAAACTTCAGCAATCCGTCTTGAAAAGGTAAGCAATCTGTATTAAAATATCAAGATAAAATCGTTGTCAGTTCGCAAAGATGGAGGTCATGACATGAGTAAAGAGATAAAAACAATCGGCGTACTTACCAGCGGCGGCGATGCGCCGGGAATGAATGCGGCTGTACGTGCGGTTGTCCGTACTGCGGTGACAGCAGGATGTAAAGTAAAAGGTATCCAGAAGGGCTATGCCGGACTTTTGGAGGAAGAAATTTTAGATTTGAACGCCGGAAGTGTTTCAGATATTCTGAATCGGGGCGGTACATTTTTATATACAGCGCGCTGTGAGGAGTTTACCACGGCCGAGGGCCAGAAAAAAGGGGCGGAAATCTGCCGGAAGCATGGCATTGACGGCATCGTCGTTATCGGCGGCGACGGTTCGTTCCGGGGCGCCCAGAAGCTGGCGGCTCTCGGCATTAATACGATTGGTGTTCCGGGAACCATCGATTTGGACATTTCCTGTACCGATTATACCATTGGCTTTGATACGGCGGTAAATACGGCTATGGAGGCCATCGATAAGGTCCGGGATACATCAACCTCCCATGAACGCTGCAGTATTATTGAGGTTATGGGAAGGCATGCGGGATATATCGCTCTGTGGTGCGGCATTGCCAACGGTGCGGAGGATATTCTGCTGCCGGAGACGTATAATTACGATGAACAGGTTTTGGTGGACCATATTATTAAGAGCCGTAAAATCGGTAAGACCCATCACATCATTATTAATGCGGAGGGTATCGGACATTCCACAAGTATGGCCCGACGGATTGAGGCGGCCACAGGAATTGAGACGCGCGCCACTATTCTCGGACATTTGCAGCGTGGCGGCAATCCGACAGCCAAGGACAGAGTATATGCTTCAATTATGGGAGCCTATGCGGTGAACGCCCTTGTCTCCGGCAAGTCAAACCGGGTGGTGGCTTACAAGCATGGAGAGTTTGTGGATTATGATATCGATGAAGCTCTGGACATGAAAAAAGAATTGGACCCATTTCAGTTGGATGTGTCACGTATCATGGCAAGATAAACAGATATGTACGACGGAGATAGCGCAGCTCCTGTTTCAGGACTGCGCTATCCTTAAATTTTGGGAGGTTTGACTTTGGATAAAAAGAAAAAGGGCTTTGAATTGAGAACAACCCAGATTATTGCATTGGGCTTTGCGATTCTGATTTTGGCAGGCTCTGTTTTATTGACCATGCCCATCGCTTCGGCCGACGGAAGGGCGACGCCCTATATCGACGCTTTATTTACGGCGACGACGTCCTCTTGTGTGACGGGACTTGTTACCCTGGTAACGGGTGAACACTGGAGTTTTTTTGGTCAGGCGGTTATCCTGATTATGATTCAGATGGGCGGCCTGGGTGTTGTTTCTTTTACAACCTTTCTGCTGATGATTGCGGGAAAACGCATCCAGTTAAAACAGCGGATGCTCATTCAGGAGGCCTATGGCTTTGATACGTTGAGCGGCCTTGTGCGTATGGTGCGGAAAATGCTGAAGGGCACCCTGATTGTGGAGGGTGTTGGCGCCGTGCTGTACATGGTGGTTTATATTCCCAGATATGGTCTGGCAAAGGGAATATGGGTCTCTGTATTTACGTCCGTTTCGGCCTTCTGTAATGCGGGAATGGACCTGATGGGGGCCGACAGTATGATGCCTTACGTCAGCCATCCGCTGATGAATCTGGTGACGATGGGGCTTATCATTATCGGCGGTCTGGGCTTTTTTGTCTGGTGGGAGCTGACGGCGGCGGCCCGGAGAGTTTTCCGGGAGAAAATGAGTCTGCGTCAGTCGGTTAGAAAAATGAGTCTCCACAGTAAACTGGTACTCTGTGTCACAGCCGTTTTGATTTTTGGCGGTGCATTGATGTTTTTTGTACTTGAGTTTAATAATCCGGCGACGATGGGCGGGCTAAGTCTTGGCGGGAAAATATGGGCAAGTCTGTTTCAGTCGGTGACTTTGCGTACCGCCGGATTTGCCAGCATCGCCCAGGGAAGCCTGAGAACGGGAAGTCTGCTTCTTGGCTGTGTACTTATGTTTATCGGCGGCTCGCCGGGCGGTACGGCCGGCGGCGTCAAGACGGTGACGGTAACGCTGCTCGCCTGCGCGGTGATGGCCATTGTGAATGGCCGGGAAGATGTGGAGTTAGGAAACCGGAGAGTAAGTATGGGAAATGTTATGAAGGGCGTCGGCGTTATTTTACTCCAGGTTTTCTTTCTGGTTCTCAGCACCTTTGCCATGTGCTGTATCGAATCGGATATCCCTTTTATACAGATTATGTATGAGACATTTTCCGCGTTAGGTACGGTGGGGCTGACTATGGGGATTACGGAAAGTCTCTCTGTGGCCGGAAAGCTGGTGATTATTGCCAGCATGTATTTTGGACGCCTCGGCCCGATTACAATGGCAATGATTATGAATGTCAGTGGAAATAAGAAAAAGCTTCACCGGCATCTGCCGGACGGCAAAGTTTTTATATAGATATTCTTGTGGGTATTTCATGAAATCCGAAATCATGTTATACTGTTATTTAGTGAAAGGTTGAAGATATGAGTAAAAAAGAGTATGGCGTGTTGGGCCTGGGAAAATTTGGTATGGCGGTGGCTGTGACTTTGGCTGAGAGCGGAAATTCGGTCATTGCTGTGGATATGGACCCGGACCGGGTCGATGAGGCGGCACAGATTGTGACTTACGCGATGGTGGCCGATGTGACGAATCCGGAGGTACTGGATAATCTTGGAATCCGAAATCTGGACTGTGTGATTATCGGCGTGTCAACGAATATGCAGGCCAGCATTATGGCGACGATTCTGACAAAGGAAAAGGGCGTGCGGTTTGTTGTCGCCAAAGCGGAGAATGAAATTCATAAACATATTCTGGAAAAGGTTGGCGCCGATAAGATTGTTTTTCCGGAGGCGGAGATGGGGACGCGGCTGGCCCGGAACCTGATGGGCGGCGAGTTCGTTGACCTGGTGGAGCTTTCTAAGGAATTCAGTATGGTTGAAATGCCGGTACCGGAAGCCTGGATTGGAAAGAGCCTCCGGCAGTTGGATGTCCGTGGAACCTACGGCCTGAATATTATTGGCGTGAAGCGGGGAGACAATCTGAAAGTTAATCTGAATCCGGAAAATCCGATGGAAAAAGAAATGACGCTGGTCATTGTCGGTAAAAACAGTGATTTTGCAAAAATTGGAGTCGAAGCATAGATGATTACAAGTACGGCAAATCCGCGGGTTAAAAATTTAATACAGCTTCAGAAAAAGAGCAAGGTGCGAAGAGAGGAAAACTGTTTTGTTGTGGAAGGCATAAAGATGGTGCTGGAAGCGCCGCCAAAGCGGCTGAAGGCTATCTATATGTCGGAAAGCTTCGAAAAAGATGAAAAACAGCGGAAAGCGGTGGAATCAAAGGCCAAAGCGGCGGGCTGCTTTTTGGAGGTTCTTGGCGATAAGGTATTTAAAGAGGCGTCCGATACGATGACACCCCAGGGGGTCATGGCCGTTGTAGCCATGAATGTTTTCGACTGGAAAGACCTGGTGTTCGGCAAAGACGCGGAGCGTCCGGAACCGGGCGCAGGTAAGGACGGAGGACTGTTTCTCATTTTAGAATCGCTTCAGGACCCGGGGAATCTGGGAACCATACTTCGGACCGGAGAAGGGGCCGGAATTAACGGCGTTATTTTAAACCGGACGTCGGCAGACCCCTATATGCCGAAGGTCATTCGTTCTACGATGGGCTCGATTTACCGGGTACCGGTGGCTGTGGCCGAGGATTTGGAAGCGGTTGTTTCTGCGTTGAGGGCATCGGGCGTCCGGGTATTTGCCGCCCATTTAAAAGGTAAAAAGAGTTATTTCGAACAGGATTATCTTACGGGCACCTGTTTTATGATAGGAAATGAAGCCAACGGTCTGAGTGAGGCCCTGGCTAAAATGGCAACAGACTATATTCGGATTCCCATGTCGGGGCAGGTGGAATCACTGAATGCAGGTGTTGCGGCTGCTCTTCTCATGTATGAGGCGAAACGGCAGCGGATGACAGCAAACTAAGAGAGGAGGAAACAACGATGTATGCGATATTCTGGCTTGGGGCTTTTGGCGTATTGCTTTTGATTGAAATATTGACGCTGGGGCTGACAACCATATGGTTTGCGGTAGGCGCATTGGCAGCGTTTCTTTTGGCGTTGGTGCATGTGGCCCTGGAGATACAGATTATTTTGTTTATCATTGTCTCTGTGATAATGCTCGTATTCACACGGCCGCTGTTGACGAAATATCTGAATACAAAAACGACAAAAACCAATGCCGAAAGTCTTGTCGGGCGGCGAGCCCGGGTGTTGATACCTATAAACAACCTGAAATCTGAGGGACAGGTCATTGTCAACGGAATGGAATGGACGGCCCGTTCCACGAAGGACGAAGTGACCTTCCAAAAAGAAGAGATGGTGCGTATTGCCGGTATATCCGGCGTTAAACTAATTGTAGAGAAAGAGAATAAGGAGGAAAATGACTTATGATGTGGATACTTTTAATTATTTTAATCGCTATTGTTTTACTTATTGTTGTATCCAGTATTAAAATTGTACCTCAGGCGCATGCCTATGTTATTGAACGTCTGGGGGCTTATCAGGGAACCTGGTCCGTTGGCTTTCATGTAAAGGTGCCGGTGATTGATAAGGTGGCCAAGAAAGTGATTTTAAAAGAGCAGGTTGTGGACTTTGCTCCGCAGCCGGTAATTACAAAGGATAATGTTACGATGCGTATTGATACGGTCGTATTCTACCAGATTACAGACCCGAAGTTATACTGCTATGGTGTTCAGAATCCAATCATGGCCATTGAAAACCTGACGGCAACCACGCTGCGTAATATTATCGGTGATTTGGAGTTGGATGAAACATTGACCTCCAGAGAGATTATTAATGCGAAAATGCGTTCCACTCTGGACGTGGCCACAGACCCTTGGGGAATCAAGGTCAACCGGGTTGAGCTGAAGAATATTATTCCTCCGGCAGCGATTCAGGACGCCATGGAGAAACAGATGAAGGCCGAGCGTGAACGAAGAGAATCCATTCTTATTGCGGAAGGTGAAAAACGTTCAGCTATTCTTATTGCGGAAGGTCATAAAGAATCTGCGATTTTGGATGCCGAAGCGGATAAAGAATCCATGATTCTCCGTGCAGAGGCGGCCAGAGAGGCAAAAATCCGCGAGGCCGAAGGTGAGGCTCAGGCGATTCTTAAAATTCAGCAGGCCAATGCCGACGGTATCCGTTTCCTGAGAGAGGCGGGAGCAGACGAAGCGGTTCTGCGTATCAAGAGTCTTGAAGCCTTTGAGAAGGCGGCTGACGGAAAGGCGACAAAGATTATCATTCCTTCGGAAATTCAGGGAATGGCCGGTCTTGCAAAATCTGTTGTGGAGACCATAAAAGACGAATAAATGACTTTTGGAGATGGGGAAGATGAATTTAAAAGGCAGAAATTTTTTGACATTAAAAGATTTTACAGAAGAAGAGATTCTCTATCTGCTGGATTTGGCGGCAGATTTAAAGGACCGGAAGAAAAAAGGAATTCCGGTGGATGTTCTCAGAGGAAAAAATGTTGCTCTGATTTTTGAGAAAACGAGTACCCGTACCCGCTGCTCCTTTGAGGTTGCGGCCCATGACCTGGGGATGGGAACGACCTATCTGGACCCGTCAGGCTCCCAGATTGGCAAAAAGGAAAGTATTGAAGATACGGCCCGGGTTCTTGGACGGATGTTTGAGGGAATCGAATACCGGGGCTATGGCCAGGAAATTGTGGAGGAGTTGGCGGAATATGCCGGTGTTCCCGTATGGAACGGCCTGACCAACGAGTATCATCCGACACAGATGCTGGCAGATTTTCTCACAGTTCGTGAACATCTGGGTGAGCTTAGAGGAAAAAAACTGGTCTATATGGGCGATGCCCGTTATAATATGGCAAACTCCTATATGATTGCCTGTGCAAAGCTGGGCCTCCATTTTGTGGCCTGCGCACCGGAAAAATATTTCCCGAATGCGCAGCTTCGGGCAGAGTGTGAGGAATTTGCAAAGGTTTCCGGAGGAAGCATTGCATTTATCGAGGAACCGATGGAGGCGACAAAACAGGCGGATGTTATTTGTACCGATGTGTGGGTGTCCATGGGCGAACCGGATGAAGTCTGGGAAGAACGTATCCGCGATTTGACGCCTTACCGGGTGACAAAGGCGATAATGGAAAATGCGGGACCGCAGGCTATTTTCCTGCATTGTCTGCCGGCCTTCCATGACTTAAAGACGAAAATCGGTAAAGAAATGGGCGAGCGGTTTGGAATCACGGAGATGGAAGTGACCGACGAGGTGTTTGAATCCGCCCAGTCCAAGGTTTTTGATGAAGCGGAAAACCGTATGCACACAATTAAAGCGGTGATGGCGGCAACGCTCTGCGATGAGATTTAGGAGTGTGCTTAAGTGAAGGAAGATATTTTGCAGATGTTGAAGTCCCGTCAGGATTTTATATCCGGGCAGGAGTTATGTGAATATTTTCAGGTTTCCCGGACTGCGGTGTGGAAGGTGATGAAACAGCTCCAGAGCGAGGGATATGAGATTGAGGCGATAAACCGGAAAGGTTATCGCCTTATCGCCAGTCCGGACATACTCACGGAAAGCGAGATTTTGAGCGGGATGACTACGGAGGTTATGGGACGCCATGTCTATTGCTATGAATGTCTTGGCTCGACAAACGACCAGGCCCGGATGCTGGCCGAACATGGAGCGCCGGATGGTTCACTGGTGGTGGCGGAAACTCAGAATACCGGTAAAGGCCGGATGGGGCGGACGTTTTTTTCACCGGAGGGCTGCGGAATCTGGATGTCGCTGATTTTGAAACCGGATATTCCTCCGGTGGATGCGTCAATGATTACTTTAATCGGTGCTATGGCTGTCCAGGAAATGATGGAGAGCTTTGGTTTGAAATCCGGCATTAAATGGCCGAATGACCTGGTGATTGACCGCCGGAAAACGACGGGAATTTTGACGGAAATGAGCGCCGGGCCGGATGTGGTGAATTATATTGTCCTTGGTATCGGGATTAATGTTAATATGAAGGAGTTTCCGGAGGATTTGAGGGAGACGGCCATATCCATGGCGATGGCTTCCGGAAGGACTTATCACCGGGCAGAAGTTATTCGCCGGGTGATGCGGTATTTTGAAACAAATTACCAACAGTTTTTGAGGGACGGCAATCTGGCCTTTTTAAAGGAAAAATATGATGCCAGTCTGATTCATTTGGATAAGGAAATCAGTATTCATGAAATACGGCGGGTTTGGCGGGGTATTTCCCGCGGCATCAATGACATTGGAGAATTGATTGTTTCGGTCAATGGCGAGGATACGACAGTGCGTTCCGGCGAAGTTTCTATCCGCGGTGTTTATGGATATGCAGAATAGAGGATATGCGATGTGTCAGGAAAATGTGGTTCTGTGTGCGGCCAGCGCCTATGAGCAGAAATTTTATTTAAATCCGGATTTTTCGGATTTACCGGAAAGCATTAAAGAAGAATTAAAAATTATCTGTGTGCTTTTTACTGCAGATGTGGGCGGAGTTCTTATTATGGAATTTAGCCCGGAGGGCGATTTATCCCTTCGGGTAGATGTGGCAGAAGAAGATATTTTATTTGATGAAATTGGCAGTGGGTTAAAAATCAGACAGATTCAGCAGGAACGGGCGGAGCTGTTTGAGTCATTGGAGATGTATTACCGGGTATTTTTCCTGGGAGATACGACAGGGTTAGAATGAGGAGGTAAAAATTATGTTATTGGCAATTGATATTGGAAATACAAATATAACGATGGGACTTTTCCGCGGTGAGATTCTTATGGGAAATTTTCGTATGACGACTCAGATGCCGAGAACGTCGGATGAATATGGCGTTTTAATTCGTGAGTTAATCCGCAATGCGGGCTATGAACCGAAGGATATCGACCAGGTTATCATCGCATCGGTTGTTCCGGATATCATGTATTCTTTTACAAGCGGTATTAAAAAGTATTTCTGTGCCGAACCTATCGTGGTTGGCCCTGGCGTAAAAACCGGCGTGCGTATTAATGCGGAAAATCCAAAGGAAGCCGGAGCAGATTTAATTGTCGATGCGGCGGCCGCCAAGGAAATCTATGGCGGACCGGCGATTGTTATTGACTATGGCTCGGCAACCACCTTTGAGCTGATTCTTGAGGACGGCAGTCTGGATGCAGTTGTTATTGCACCGGGTATCCAGATGAGCGCCAATGCGCTGAGTAACCGGACCGCAAAGCTTCCGGATGTAGAAATTAAAAAACCAAAGTCTATTTTAGCCAAGGAGATTATTTCAAATATTCAGGCCGGCCTTTTTTACGGAAGTATCGGTGAAGCCGAATATATTGTAAAGAAAATGAAAGAAGAGGCTGGACTGCCGAATATCAAGGTCATCGCCACCGGCGGACTCGGCGGAATTATTGCGGAGGAATGTGAAGCCATTGATATTTACGATAGTCTTTTGACATTAAAAGGCCTTCGTATTATTCATAAGCGTTGTACAGGAAAATGAAAATAGGAAATGTAACACTGGATAACAATGTAATAGCGGCACCGATGGCAGGCGTGACAGACCTGCCATTTCGCTTGCTTTTAAAGGAACAGGGCGTCGGCCTTGTGTGCAGTGAGATGGTCAGCGCCAAGGCGATTTATTACAATAATAAAAATACGGAAGCTCTCATGCTCACCGATGAAAGGGAAAGGCCCTTTTCCCTGCAACTTTTTGGTTCCGAACCGGAGCTTATGGCGGATATGGTAAAAAAGATTGAGGAACGCCCCTTTGATATTATTGATATTAATATGGGGTGTCCGGTGCCGAAGGTGGTCAATAACGGTGAAGGTTCGGCGTTGATGAAGCAGCCGCTTCTGGCCGGGCGGATTATCGAGGCTATGGCGAGGGCGACAGAAAAGCCGGTAACGGTAAAAATCCGCAAGGGTTTTGATGATTCCTGTGTCAATGCGGTGGAGATGGCCCACATTGCCCAGGAGAGCGGCGCGGCGATGGTTACCGTTCATGGACGAACCAGAGAGCAGTATTATCACGGCCGGGCGGATTGGAATATCATCCGTCAGGTAAAGGAGGCCGTGTCGATTCCTGTCATCGGAAACGGCGATATTGATTCACCGGAGGCGGCCAAAACCATTTTTGCCCGGACCGGATGCGACGGAATCATGATTGGGCGGGGACTTCAGGGAAATCCGTGGCTGATTGGACAGATTCTTTACGGAAAACCGAAGCCGGCTCTGGAAGAGGTTGTCGCAATGATACTCCGTCATGCCCGGATGCAGATTGAGTTTTCCGGCGAATATTTGGGAATCCGACAGATGCGTAAACATGTGGCGTGGTATACTGCAGGGTATCCCGGCTCGTCTAAGCTGCGGGGGATGGTGAACCGGGTGGAAAGTATGGCGGCTCTGGAAGCGTTGCTTGGACAGTATTTGGAGCGGAAAAGACAGTTCGAGAACAGATAAGAACATAGGAAAAACTGGGTGAAATGCGAGGGCGCGGATATTGACACACCCGGGTTCTTACGCTATAATACTAGGAATGTAAAATATCTATATAATATAAGGAAGGGCGTAATTAAAGTGGAAGCTAAGAAAAATATCTTAACATTTGCCGGACTGAAAGCATTAGAAGACGAATTATTTGATTTAAAAGTTGTTAAAAGAAAAGAAGTTGCTCAGAAGATTAAGGAAGCCAGAGAACAGGGCGACTTATCTGAAAATGCAGAATATGATGCAGCGAAGGATGAGCAGAGAGATATCGAAGCAAGAATTGAAGAAATCGAAAAGATTCTTAAAAACGTGGAAGTTGTCGACGAGGACGAAGTCGATTTGGATACAATCAGTATCGGTTGCTGTGTCCGTCTGTACGATGTGGACATGGATGAAGAAGTGGAATATCGTATTGTGGGTTCCACGGAAGCCGACAGTCTGAATTTTAAAATCTCCAATGAATCCCCGGTGGGAAGCGCCCTTCTTGGACGTAAGGTTGGAGAGACTATCGAAGTGGAAACCCAGAGCGGCCTGCTGATGTTCCGTATTCTGGAAATCCAGAGAGCAAACATTTAAGGGGGGAAAAAACAGTGGCAGGAGAAAAGAATGTTCAGGCACAGGATATTAACCAGCTTCTGAAAGTGCGCAGAGATAAATTAAAAGACCTCCAGGATAATGGCAAAGACCCTTTTGTCATTACAAAATATGATGTGACGCATCACAGCCAGGAGGTTAAGGACAATTTTGAGACATTGGAGGGACAGAGCGTATCTCTGGCCGGTCGTGTTATGTCCAAACGGGTTATGGGAAAAGCTTCTTTTTGCCATATCCAGGATTTACAGGGGACCATCCAGTCCTATGTGGCCCGCGACAGCGTTGGTGAGGAGGCATATAAAGCCTTCAAAAAAATGGATATCGGTGATATCGTAGGACTGAAAGGAGAAGTTTTCAAAACGAAAACCGGTGAAATTTCCATCCATGCATCTGAGGTGACTTTGCTTTCCAAGAGTCTGCAGATTCTTCCGGAAAAATTCCATGGCCTGACAAATACAGATATTCGTTATCGTCAGCGATATGTGGATTTAATTATGAATCCGGAAGTTAAAGATACATTTATCAAACGCTCCCAGATTTTAAAGGAAATCCGTAACTTCCTTGACGGCCGCGGCTTTATGGAGGTCGAAACGCCAATGCTTGTTTCCAACGCAGGCGGTGCGGCAGCCAGACCATTTGAAACCCATTACAACGCATTGGACGAAGATGTAAAGCTTCGTATTTCCCTTGAGCTTTATCTCAAACGTCTGATTGTCGGCGGCCTGGAACGGGTCTATGAAATTGGACGCGTATTTCGTAATGAGGGTGTGGATACCCGCCATAATCCGGAATTTACCCTGATGGAATTATATCAGGCATATACCGACTATGAAGGTATGATGGAACTGACAGAGAGCATGTTCCGCTATCTTGCAGAAAAAGTCTGCGGCAGCGCAGTTATTAAATATAATGAAACGGTGATTGATATGTCCAAGCCATTTGAACGTATCACTATGATGGATGCCGTTAAAAAATATTCCGGCGTTGATTTCTCTCAGGTAGCCACCGATGAAGAGGCCAAAGCGCTGGCCGATGAGCGCCACATCGAATACGAGGCGCATCATAAGAAGGGCGATATTATCAATCTCTTCTTCGAAGAATTTTGTGAAGATAAGATGATTCAGCCAACCTTCGTTATGGACCATCCGGTGGAAATCTCTCCTTTGACAAAGAGAAAACCGGAAAATCCGGAGTTGGTAGAACGTTTCGAGCTGTTTATCTATGGCCGCGAAATGTGCAACGCTTATTCCGAGTTGAACGACCCGATTGACCAGAGAGCGCGCTTTGCCGCTCAGGAGGAAGCCTTCGCGGCCGGCAACGAAGAGGCCAACCATACCGATGAAGATTTCCTTAACGCATTGGAAATTGGTATGCCACCGACGGGTGGTATCGGCTACGGTATCGACCGCCTTGTCATGCTGCTCACCGACTCACAGGCCATTCGCGACGTGCTGCTCTTCCCGACGATGAAAAGTTTGGATAAATAAAAAGGGCTGAAAAGCCCGGAAATAAAGGAAGGTTTGTGGGTGTCCGGCTGTCGAAGTGGGAGATTTCAACTCACTTTTAACTCATTTCAATAAGATTTTAAAGAAAGGCACTCGATACCTTAGTTGGTATCGGGTGCTTTTTCTGATTACCGGAACTCTTTTTCAATTCTATATTTAATATAGCTTTCGATGTCATCGAATATAGCATTTACTTTGCTTTCTAGAATATATTTTGATTTTCCATCTTTTTCCCGCCTGATTCCACGATATACTTGCGGCCGAATACGGCGATAGGTGTTATTAAAAGATTCCATGATATCCTTTCCAGGGATGGACTGGTTAGATGTAAAACCTGTAGGAATTTCAAAATCCGCAGTAAAAAACTCTCTTCCTGTTATATCGTCCTCAAATTCTGTGTATCCCATTTTTTCAAGAATATCACCGATTAAAGAGCTTATTTCCATAGGAATTTGAACTTTGGTTTCCCAATCTTTTTTTGCTATCGAGTCATATTTTTCTTTTAAAGTGCGTTCTTTTTCTTCACCTAACAGATATTCCATTCTTAGTCCATATTCATTAGCCAGTTTACGTAAATATTTATCTGGAATGGGTGTATTTCCCTTTTCATAATTTCTAATAGTCGCAGCATCAACACCTAAAAATTCTCCAAAATCTTCCTGTGTGTGGTCGCTTCTTTTTCCTGGTCGCGTCATACTGCTATGAAAGTAGTTTTCTCTCACGTCTTTAAACCGTGAAGCGATAAGCTCATTATTTTTCTGTTTTTCCTTTTTTTTCAATATGTTGACCTCCAAAACGTAAAAATTATAAACAAAAATAAATTTCTTTTTGCCTGGTATAAAACCAAAAATTAATTTATGATTATCATATCACACGTGAGGAAACTTATCAATACATAAAAGCAGGCGAAAGGAAAGTAAAAAATGAGAAAAACGCTTAATAGAGGGAACGAAGAAAAAGGCAAGCTGACCTCTCACAGATATAAAACAGAGTTTGCACCTGCTGCCTTTATGGCTTCTTTGAAAACGTGGGAAAGTCGCTTTAATGCGAATGTGCAATTTATTGACAAGCAATACGCCGGATATTACATATATAGCACATTTTGTTATTTCTGCAGGGAGATATTGAAGTGAGGTGGTTATAAGTGGCGAGAAAAAAGACATACAGCGAAACTGTCATATCGGCATTTTTGAAACATGACAAACTGACGGATATTGCCAGAGAAATAGGAGTAACACCACAGACGGCGGCAAAATACAGGGATGACCCAGATTTACAGGAGATATTGTCTGACCGCAGATTGCAGTTTGTAAAGGCGGCAGTTTCCAAAATGCAGGGTTTTATGACAGAGGGTGTGGAGATTTTGCAGAACATAATCAGGGATAGCGAGACAAGTCCGCAGACGAGGGTAAACGCTATTCAAATCATGTTTAATCAGTGTAAAGTGTGGACAGAAACAACGGACATTCTGGAACGACTGCAAGCTCTTGAGGATGCCGAGAATAATGAAAAATAGAGAATATTTAATCTTTAAGGGGGTGTTTTTGAATGATTGGACGAAAATACAATATTCGGGAAGGAGGTGGCGATTGAATGAATCAATACATAAGACGGCTTAGTGAGCTGGAACAGAAAAGGTCAGAACGATTGAAAACTCCGGTTGTTATTGTTACACTTACAGATTCAGGAGGATATGAATATAAGGGGAAAATTTACAGTAAGGAGCAGTTTAACGCACTCATGGAAAAAGTACAGCCGAATACGATTATTCTGGACGATATACCGAGGGAAAAATGAGATGACTCGGTGTTTCGCCGACTTAGGTCAAATTTATAAACACGATACGTGCGCAAGGGAGAATATAGGGTGTTGTGTTCATCAGGTTATTCCGTGAATATCCGTGTATTTAGGTATATAGGGCAGCACCCCAAGATTTCCGAGGCCTTAAAAGTATAGTTAGATTTGTGATACCCTAATAAGGAGGCAAATCGGGATATTCCAGATACCTTAAAAGGCACAAAGCGGCAGACCAGAAAGAAAACAACCTGTCAAAACCTGTCATTTTTTCATATATAGGACTTAATAAAACTTAGTATTCTGTAATATAGAACCTCAAAAAAACCTGAAGTATTTGAAATATACCACCCTGGGGAAACTTATGCTTTCAGATGTGGACTTACGATATAAACCATATATTGTTGAAAGATGTTGATAAAATACTATATATAGCACCTTGCTGTGCGACAGAAGAAAGCAACAGGAAAGTTTGACGGAAAATAAAATCCTGCTGTCCTCACAGAGATATTGCCTAAACCTAAAATATCACAGAACGGAGGGTGTCGGCAATGAAAACAAGAGAAATGGGATATTCTGATTATGGACTTGCACTTGAAGATGTAAAACAGCTACAGGAGCATTGTAGACGGCCGGATTTTGCAGAGAGCTTTTTGCTGAAAGAGGCGTGCCAGGAAAGCAACGAAAATATTTCAGGTGATTTGTATTGCAGTATTACGCAAGGTATATCGTATAACAAATTGATTTGCAAGAAGTATATTCCTCTCCCGGAAGTGGATTTTTATGGATACCGGAGAAAAGCCCTCTTTTTATTCTGGGAAGCCTTACGGTATATAAGGTGGGGAGAAGAACGGCACAAAGAGAGTAACGACAAAGGATATTGGAAAGGAGAATACAGCATGGCATTAAGCAGATACGAACAGGAAACGATAATCAATTTCAATGCAGAGGAAGAGATGGCAGAACTTTATACCGCCAATCCGGTATGGATTCGTAAAATGGATAAACTGATAAAGCAGAATCCGGGGTACTTTAAATCAGGAAAGTCTGAACAATATGAGGGGAAAGTGATTGCAAAACGGTATATATTCCCGAAACGGCTTATCCCTATCAGGTCTAAGGATAGAACGCTTACAGATGAACAACGGGCTGATATGGTGGCAAGACTAAGCAGGGGACAGTAAGACGGCGTTTAAGCTAAAAACTTCCCTACGGAATGGAGAGTGAAGATATTGAAATTTATTCAAGGGGGAATTTTTATAGGGCAGGGCAGCAGAGGCGGTATTTTGCCAGTACGGGCAGGGAAAATAGAATGATGTGATTGAGGAACCGAGAAGAGTGTG
>CABUAW010000012.1 GCA_902489645.1 uncultured Lachnospiraceae bacterium
ATTACTCTCATTTTTTATTTTCTTTATTCAACTGATATTTTCTTTACACTAATAAGACATCATTTCCAATGTTTCAATTGTGAAAGATAGACATCAAATTGACTGCGCCGCTCTTCATCTTTCAATTTTTCAGGATTAGGCATATGACTAACAAGATAATCGAGTAAGCCTTCTTTTGATTTATATGCAAACTCACCCTCTGCATAACACCATTTACAATAATCCTCATTATAACTGCCATCCTTCTCCCGGCTGATTATGCTGTCTTCGTTTAAAGGCATCCCGCAGCATTGGCAAATAAGCTGTCTTGGAGAACCAAGAAGCGTATTAATTGACACATTAAATTCACTCGACAACAATTTTAATGTGTCAGTATTTGGCTGTGTCTCTCCATTTTCCCAACGACTAACGGCCTGCCTGGTAACCATCAAACGCTCTGCCATTTGTTCCTGTGTAAGATTATTATTTTCACGCAACTTTTTAAGTATCTTTTGCATCTCCATATCTATGCCTCCTCATATAATATACTGCCATTATGGACTTATCCTTCAACTTTAGCAAGCAACCTGCTGTTGCTCTTAATAAAAAAACGGCGCAGATAATGTCTACACTACCTGCGTCATTTTTCATTATTATTTCTGAACAATATTTACAATCTTGCCCGGCACATAAATTTCTTTCACAATATTGCCATTCAGGCGGTCGCCAAGAACTTCTTTGGCTTTGGCAATGACCGCATCTTTGGCTTCATCAGCCGAAATATTGATGACAGCTTTTGTTTTTCCGTTAATCTGAACCGGAATTTCCACTTCATCATCTTTCATAGCTTCTTCATCTGCAGACGGCCATGTATTCTTAAATACAGATGTCTCATGCCCTAACTGCTGCCACAGTTCCTCAGCTATATGCGGAGCAAATGGAGCCATCAGGATAACGGCCGTTTCCAGTGTCTCCTTATCTACGCCGCCTTTTTTGGTCATTTCCATTAACTTATTGTTGTATTCCATAAAACCGGAAATAACCGTATTTAAACTGAAGGACTCAAGACGGCTTGTAATATCATAAACCATCTTATGGCGGAGTTTTACAAGTTCTTTTGTCTCTTTAACATTCTTATCCTTGTTCTGCAGAACCATGTTCCAGAAGCGATTGAGGAAACGATATACACCGTCGATACCCCGGTCGTCCCATTCGGAATCCAGTTCCGGCGGGCCTACAAACAGCTCATACATTCTCAGAGAATCACAGCCGTAGTCGCGTACCAAATCATCCGGTGAAATAACGTTGCCTTTGGATTTACTCATCTTGATACCGTTTTTACCGGTAATCATTCCCTGATTGAACAGTTTGTGGAACGGCTCGTCAAAATCAATCACACCGATATCATAGAGGAATTTTGTATAGAAACGTGAGTAGAGCAAATGCAGTACCGCATGTTCTACACCACCGATATACATATCGACCGGAAGCATGGCGTCTGCTTTTTCTCTGGAAACAAGTTCCTCGTTATTGTGCGGATCTACATAACGAAGGAAATACCAGGAAGAACCGGCCCACTGAGGCATCGTGTTCGTCTCTCTCTTTGCCGGAGCGCCGCAGTTCGGACAAGTCGTATTTACCCAAGACTCAATCGCCGCCAATGGGGACTCTCCGGTACCCGTCGGCTGATAGGATTCAACTTCCGGCAATAACAATGGAAGTTCTTCTTCCGGCACCGGAACACAGCCGCACTTCGGGCAATGAACAATCGGAATCGGTTCACCCCAGTAACGCTGACGGCTGAATACCCAGTCACGCAATTTATAATTAACAGTCTTGCGTCCGAAACCTTTTTCTTCGATAATCAGCGGAGCTTCTTTTTTCAGAACCGCCGACTCCATACCGTTCCACTCGCCGGAATTAATCATCGTTCCTGCGGCTTCGGTATAAGCTTCGGTCATATTTTCAATTTCTTTGCCGTCTTTGGCAATAACCTGAATAATCGGAATATTGAATTTTGTAGCAAATTCAAAGTCACGGTCATCATGGGCCGGTACGCACATGATAGCGCCCGTACCATAATCCGCCAATACATAGTCGGAAATCCAGATTGGGGTTTTCGCGCCATTTAACGGATTAATCGCATAACTTCCGGTAAATACGCCGGTCTTTTCCTTATCCTGGAGACGGTCCACATTGGATTTCATAGAAGCCTCGTAAATATATTTATCAACGGCCTCTTTATTTTCCGCCGTCGCCAGAGAAGCGGCCAGAGCATGTTCCGGAGCAAGCACCATAAAGGTCGCGCCATAAAGCGTGTCCGGACGGGTTGTATAGACGGTAATCTTTTCGTCTCTTCCATCCACCGGGAAGTCAACCTCCGCACCGTAGGATTTACCAATCCAATCGGTCTGCATCTTTTTAACCTTTTCCGGCCAATCCAGTTTATTCAAATCCTCCAGCAGACGGTCTGCATATTTTGTAATACGAAGCATCCACTGTTTTAAATTTTTCTTTGTCACAGGGGAACCGCAGCGCTCGCAGTTGCCATTGACAACCTCTTCATTGGCAAGACCTGTCTTACAGGACGGACACCAGTTGATTGGCATCTCCTTTTCATAAGCCAGACCTTCTTTAAACATTTTTACGAAAATCCACTGAGTCCATTTATAGAATTTCGGGTCCGTTGTATTGACTTCCATATCCCAGTCATAAATAGCTGCAATTTCATTAATCTGACGTTTGATGTTTGCCACATTTTCTGCCGTAGATTTTGCCGGATGGACCCCCATCTTAATCGCATAGTTTTCAGCCGGAAGTCCGAAAGCGTCCCAACCCATCGGATGAATCAGGTAATATCCCTGAAGCATTTTATAACGACTCCATACATCGGAAATAACATAGCCTCTCCAATGTCCGACATGCAGACCATTCCCTGACGGATATGGAAACATGTCCAGGCAATAATATTTCGGTTTTTTACCGTCCTTGACGTTTACCGGATTCTTTTCCCAGTTCTGACGCCATTTTTTTTCAATCTCCTTATGATTATAAGGTGTTGCCATAATTTTAACATCCTCTCTATCTCTATTTCGAACTATCCTTTATTCTATCATATTCCGGCCAAAATTCAACGTTTTTGTTTGATTTTAAGCATTTTTCATGGCTTTCAAAATCGTACGGATTTTCGGTGACGCACCGTACATCAGTACGCCAACCCGGTAAATTTTTGCTGAAAGGATACCAATTCCAAAAACGGAAACAATTAAAATAACGATTGAGATAATGATTTCATAAACGGGCACCGTACTCATGGCTATCCGGGTAAACATGGCAATCGGTGATGTAAATGGAATAAATGAACACACCTTCATTGCTGCATTTTCCACAGTTCCACTGGACATGGAAATAACCACAACGACAAAGGCGGCAATAAATAAAAATGTCAGCGGCATGACCGATGTATTGATATCTTCGACTTTGGACGCTGTTGAACCGATAGCTCCATACAAAAAGGCATAGATAAAAAATCCAAGGACAAAGAAAATCAACATATAACCTAAAAGATGAAGGGGCACATTAAATATCGACCGAATCATATAATTATCGCCCCAATACGCCACATTCATATTATAGAACAGTGCGGAAGCGCCGAAAACCAGAACCAACTGGGTCAGACCGGCCAGCCCCGAACCAATAACCTTTCCAAACATCATGCTTGAAGGCTTCACACTGGTAATGAGCAATTCCATCGCCCTGGAACTCTTTTCCGTCGCCACATTGGTCGCCACCATCTGACCATAAAGCAAAATAACCATATATAATGCAAAAATCATAATATACGTGTAAAAGAAATTCTGCATTTGGTCTTTTCCAAGGTTTTCAACCGCGTGTTCAATCTGTACAGATAAAATATTTACGGCTTTCTGAGATGGGATTCCTCCATCAATCATTGCGTTCATACGATAAACATTCTGAAGAATTTCATCGGCGATGGATGTATTGGCATCGTACATCGAAAGGTTATTTACATAGTAGGTATAAGACACATCTCCGGTAATGATAAAGGCGCACTCGGCCTCACCGGATAATATCTGCTGCTTAATCGCCTCTGCATCTTCGGTTGTTGCCTTAACATCGTAATCTTCAAAGGCGGCTTCAAAAGCCGGACCTATGGTTTGAATTTCCTCCGAATCTTCTGCAGACACCAGCATCACGGCACGTTCTCCCGGTTCCGCAGATTCAGACTCATGTTTAAAAAGGCCGGACACCCGTGGAAAAAACATGACAATGCCAATCGCTAATACGAGAAAAATGGTAATACCTGCAAAAATCTTATTTTTAAAATAATGCTGCAGTTCAAATTTCAGTATAATCAAAAACTGTTTCATAATTCTATCCTTTCTTCCCTATTTACCTGCATACTCGACAAAAATGTCACTCAAAGAAGGTTCATATACCCGAATTTCGTCAACGTCAAAATTTTCAATAAGCTGACGCATCACCGTCCGCTTTTCTTCCGGAACTTTTAATCGTATCACAAGCTCCTCCCTGTCATTTTCCACACAGCAGTCTGCAAAATACTTTTTAATTGCCGCATTTTTATCCGAGCGCACCACCAGGCTGTCCCGTGCATGATTTCTTTTTATTTCATTGAGATTTCCCTGCAAAACAATCTCTCCATTATTCAAAATGGCGATATGGTCGCAAAACTCTTCAATATAGTTCATCTGATGACTGGAAAATAATACAATCTTCCCTTTGGCAATTTCTTCTTTGACCACATCCTTCAAAAGTATGGCGTTCACCGGGTCCAGCCCTGAAAAGGGTTCATCCAAAATGACAATCTGCGGGTCATGGACCAATGCGGTGATGAGCTGAATTTTCTGCTGATTTCCCTTGGAAAGCGTATCCAGCCGCTTATTTCTGTATTCCGCCATTCCGAGATGCTCCAGCCAGTAATCCACAGCCCTCACGGCCTCTTTCTTACCCATACCCTTTAATTGGGCAAAATAAATCAACTGGTCGATAATTTTCTTCTTCGGATACAGGCCCCTCTCCTCCGGAAGATAACCAATATGCACCTTGGCATAATCCACCGGCTGACCATCCAGCAGAATTTCTCCGCCATCTGCCGGAAATACATTCATCAGAATACGGATGGTTGTTGTTTTTCCGGCGCCGTTACGTCCAAGTAATCCAAAAGCCTTACCTCCAACAGCTCGAAAGGAAATTCCCTTTAAGACCGTCTTTTCACCAAAATTCTTTTTAATGTCGTGTATAAACAGTTCCATTACTTTCTCCTTTAAAAAAATCATTGATGTTTTTACAATAACATGAATAAATATGAATAACAATAGAGCATTTCTTACCTTTTTCTTACTTAGTATACGGAACCCAAAAACAGCCAGCCTGTTTATTTTACAGACTGACTGTTTTTTAAAGAATTGGATTCT
This sequence comes from uncultured Lachnospiraceae bacterium, assembly GCA_902489645.1. GTDB lineage: Bacteria > Bacillota > Clostridia > Lachnospirales > Lachnospiraceae > Frisingicoccus. The sequence goes on from CABUAW010000012.1 coordinate 5,436, forward strand.
ATACATTATCGTGCGGAGCTTGTCGGAGTATACCCGCCCGCACCGCATAGCTCGTCCAGGCAGAAGGGCATGTATTACGGGATACCCGGATGGGTATATTCAATTACTGTTCTGCTTTCGCATTATCTGCAATAACTTTCTCCTGAACATCGCTCGGAGCCTGTTCATATCTGCTGAAAGAATATGCATAACTTCCGCGTCCGCCGGTCATGGAACGAAGGTTTGTGGAATATCCGTAAAGCTCGGATAACGGAATATCTGCGATAATTTCCGTCTTTCCGCCTTCGGTCGGATTCATACCAAGTACACGGCCACGTTTTTTATTCAAATCACCCATAATATCGCCGGTATAGCTGTCCGGAACAACAACGCTCAATGAAACGATTGGCTCAAGGATGACAGGATTTGCCTGCATAAATGCACTCTTGAAGGCCTGACGTGCGGCTGTCTTAAATGCCATTTCAGAGGAGTCTACCGGATGGTAGGAACCATCGAACAATGTGGCTTTTACGCCGACAACCGGATATCCGGCCATAGGTCCTTTGAGAACAGAATCCTGGATACCTTTTTCAACAGCCGGGAAGTAGTTCTTTGGTACGGCGCCGCCGACCACCCGTTCTGCAAATACATATGGTGTTTCCAAATCGCCGGACGGTTCAAATTCCATGGCGACATCACCATACTGTCCATGTCCGCCGGACTGTTTTTTGTATTTCTCACGCACGGAAACTTTCTTACGAATCGTCTCACGATATGGAACTCTCGGTTTGGAAAGATTAATTTTAACTTTATATTTTGCTTCCAGTTTGCTCACAACAACGTCCAGATGCTGGTCGCCCATACCATAAAGGAGCGACTGACGGTTTTCCTTGTCGTTGAAAGCTCTCAATGTCAAATCTTCTTCCATCATCTTCTGGAGCGCCTGGGAAACCTTATCTTCATCTCCCTTATTCTCAGCTTCATAACGCATATATGTATACGGAGACTCTACTTCAAATTTTTCAAATACCAGAGGGTCCGCCTTTAAGGAAAGGGTATCGCCTGTAGATGTATTGGACAATTTTGCAATTGCGCCAATATCACCCGCCTTTAATTCCGGCATTTCGATGGCTTCTTTTCCTCTTAAAATATAAATTCTGGAAAGTTTTTCCTCTGTCTCTTTCTCATAATTGTAAATCACAGAATCCGATTTCAGTTCGCCGGAACAAACCTTAATCAATGAATAACGGCCGATAAACGGGTCAACGATGGTCTTAAATACATAAGCGGAGAATGGACGGCGGGAGTCGTAGTCCACATTGTATTCTTTATCTGTCCGAGGGTCTTTACCAAAAATCTTAATGTTATCACGAATCGGTGACGGAAGGAACTCGACACATGTTTCAATTAAACCTTCAATACCATAAGCCAATGTACCGGAACCGCACTGTACCGGAACAACGGAGCCTTCATTGACATTGACACGCAGCGCATCAATGATTTCATCTACTGTAAATTCGTCGCCGTCAAAATAGCGTTCCATATATTCTTCGCTTGTTTCGGCCACAGCCTCCATCAACGCTTCACGGCACGGTTCAAGATTATCCTGTACATCTTCCGGAACATCTCTTTCTTCCCACTTTCCACCGCCGGTAAAACGACGGCCCTTTAAGGTAACCACATTGACAACGCCGGTAAATTTATGGTCTTCGCGGATTGGCAGATGGAACGGTGCAATACGTTTTCCATAGAGTTCACGAAGCTGCTCAACAACCTTCATATAATCTGCATGCTCATCGTCCATATTCGTTACGAAGAAAACTCTTGGAATACCATATTTTTCACAGTAAGCCCAAGCCTTTTCCGTACCGGCTTCCACGCCCGCTTTACCATTGATTACGATAATCGCACCGTCAGCCGCCGCCAGAGCTTCATCCACTTCACCGGCAAAATCCAGATATCCCGGAGTATCCAACAGGTTGATTTTCCAGAATTTCCACTCAATCGGTACAACAGATGTGCTGATTGAGAATTTACGACGGATTTCTTCTTTATCATAATCGCTGATGGTATTTCCATCCTCAATGCGTCCCTGACGTGTAGTAACTCCTGTAACATGCGCCATGGCCTCTACCAGAGATGTTTTTCCGCATCCGCCATGCCCCAAAATTGCAACGTTACGTATGTCCTGTGTTTTGTAAACCTTCATGTCTTATTCCTCCAATACGTTTTGTATTTACTCATGGATATATTTTACTAAAAAATTTGCACATCTTCAAGAGTTTTATAGAAAATATACAAGATTTGCTTGATTTTTTTCTTCAACAATGCTATTATTAGGACTAACGAAAAAGGCTATGATGGGAACGAGTAGGGATTTTTGAGTTTATACAGAAAGTTACCGGTCGATGAGAGGTGCATAAAACGGACTCCTGAATACATCCCTGAGCTGCAGGCTGAACCCCTGGCGGGCAGTAGGCTGTGCCGGTTGCAACCGTTATATTGCCGGAGTATAATCAATCAATTGACGTACTCTATAAGATTTGTACAGCGATGTACAGATGAATAAAGGTGGTACCACGGAAGATTTCGCTTTCGTCCTTTACACAAGGGATGAGGGCCTTTTTTATGTTCCGCAAAAACTATCCGGACATAAAACATTTCGCTGCGAAGGCGTATGAAAACTCTGTCCCGACATTATAACGAACATATCAGGAGGACATTGTAATGAGCAAACAAACTATCGGATTTATCGGACTTGGCTTAATCGGCGGTTCCATCGCCAAAGCTCTTCGGGCAAAGCACCCGGACATCACTTTAATTGCTTATAACCGGAGCAAGGACAGCTTAATCGAAGCCATGGCCGACGGAACCATCAACCAGGCCATGGACACCATCGGTCCGGGATTTTCTGAATGTGATATTATCTTTTTATGCGCGCCGGTCAGCGTAAATATCCGTTGTCTGGAACAATTAAAGCCTATCATTAAACCAGACTGTATCCTGACAGATGTCGGCAGCGTAAAAACGACAATCCATGAAGCCGTTTCCAGACTTGGTATGGCACGGCATTTTATCGGCGGACATCCAATGGCCGGTTCGGAAAAAACAAAATACAGCAGTGCAAAAATACATTTACTTGAAAATGCCTACTATATTTTAACTCCGGGAGAGGGAACCACGGATGAAATGCTCTCGGAAATGATTCAAATTGCAAAGGATATTAATGCAATCCCTGTAACTTTAAATTATCACGAACATGACCGTGTGACCGCAGCCATTTCCCATCTGCCTCACATCATTGCCTATACCCTGGTCAATCTGGTCAGGGATTCCGATAACCCGGAGGGAATGATGCGGATGCTGGCCGCCGGAGGTTTCAAAGATATCACCCGAATTGCGTCCTCTTCACCGGAAATGTGGCAGCAAATCTGTGCTGAAAATCAAACGCAAATTTTAAATATACTGCACCTGTACATCGAAAGAATGACCGAAATCGGCGAGGCCATCCAAAACAATAATGAACAAAAGCTTTTGGATACTTTTGCATCGGCCAAAGAGTACAGAGATGATATTCCTCAAAGTCATGCAAAAAGCCTGCTTGCACCATCCTACGAAATCTTCGTGGATTTGGTTGACGAGTCCGGCGCCATTGCTACAATTGCCACAATTCTCGCGACAAACGGTATCAGTATTATGAATATCGGTATCGTCCATAACCGGGAATTTCAGGAGGGCGTACTCCATATTGAATTTTACGACGGGGAATCTGCCCAAAAAGCAACAGAGCTTTTAAACCGTTTCCACTATGTCGTTCACCTTCGTAAATAATTTGACCACAGTAATTATATATTAGGAGAGATTTTAAAATGAAAATAAAACGAGCCAACGGATTAAGAGGAACCGTTTCGGTTCCAGGCGACAAATCCATTTCCCATCGAAGTGTCATGCTCGGTTCCATTGCCGAAGGAACAACGGAAGTTTATAATTTTCTTCAGGGCGCCGACTGCCTCTCTTCCATCGCATGTTTTCGCCAGATGGGTATTGATATTGAAAATACCGGTGAAATCGTCCGTATTCACGGCCGGGGGCTTCACGGTTTAAAACGCCCCGAAAATACTCTTGACACCGGCAACAGCGGAACAACCACCCGGTTAATGTCGGGGATTCTCGCCGGACAGAATTTTGACTGCATCATTAACGGAGACGCCTCCATTCAATCCCGCCCAATGCGGCGGATTATGACGCCGCTGTCCCAGATGGGTGCTTCCATTGAAAGTATCCGCGGCAACGACTGCGCACCTTTGAAAATTACAGGACAAAAGCTTCATGGTATCCATTATGACTCTCCCGTATCTTCCGCCCAGGTAAAGTCCGCTATACTTCTGGCCGGGCTCTATGCGGAAGGCGAGACAAGCGTCACTGAGCCGGTACTTTCCAGAAATCATACGGAACTGATGCTTGGGGCCTGCGGAGGGGATATCCATTCCGAAGGGACAACCGCTACACTTCGTCCTGTGAAACGACTGGAAGCTCAGAAAATCATTGTTCCCGGGGATATTTCTTCGGCTGCTTTCTTCATGGCCGCCGGACTTATCGTTCCCGGCTCTGAAATCTGTATTGAAAATGTCGGTATCAATCCAACCCGGGATGGCATGATTAAAGTCTGCCAGGCTATGGGCGGAAATATTTCCCTTGAAAACATCCGCGATGTCTGCGGTGAACCGGTGGCTGACGTCATCGTCCGCCATTCCGCACTTCACGGAACTGTCGTTGAAGGCGGCATTATCCCCAGCCTCATCGACGAGCTTCCGGTCATTGCTGTGATGGCCGCCTTTGCCGAAGGCCAGACCATCATCCGGGATGCCGCCGAATTGAAAGTCAAAGAATCGGACCGCATCGCTGTGATGGCTGAAAATCTCAGCGCTATGGGTGTGGATATTACCCCAACGGCCGACGGCATGATTATCAACGGAGGAAAAACGCCTTTGGGCGCCAGGATTCAAAGTCATCTGGACCACCGCATCGCCATGTCCTTTGCTGTGGCCGCCCTGGCCAGCGACGGTGAAACAGAAATTATCGGAAGCGACTGCGTCAATATTTCCTATCCGACATTCTATCAGGATTTATTTAAATTGGCTGAATAACGTAATCAAGTAGGAGGCGGCGATTAACCGCCGCCCTCTTACAAAACTGGACATACGATTCACATATCCGGTTTCTCTCAGATACACATGCAAATTTCCTTGATAAAATATCTTATATTGAAGAAATTTATATTTAATGAACTTTCTCCCAAAACGGTATTAGTGTAGTTGTCAGTTCCCTCCATTTCTCATATTTTTTCCGCCGTTCCATCACATTTTTATTTTCTGGAAAATGAGTCTCCGCTATATGTATACACTCATCAAAAGCCTGGGCATAACTCTTATATACTCCTACCCCTACACCGGCCGCTATCGCCACGCCATGCGCCCCTGTTTCATCACATTCTACAACTTCAACCGGAATTTCCAAAATATCTGAAAAAAATTTTGCCCATTCACGACTTTTACTAATTCCTCCGGTAAATCTTATTTTTTCAATTGAAAAACCATTATTTTTAAAACAATCCATATGATACTTATGAATAAATACAACGCCTTCTGCAACAACTGACGCTATTTCTTCCATCGTTGTATTTAAATCGATTCCCATAAATCCGGCCTTAGCACTTGGATGCACACCAGGCTGTGCAATATATGGCAAATAGAAAAGTTCCGGATAAACCTCATTTTTTTTAATAATATGATTTAATCTTTGATATAGTTCGACTGAATCATAATTGCAACATTCCATAATAGAATTTCCAAATACTTCGTATAGCCATTCCAGATTATTTGCCGAAGCTCCGCTCCAAAAGCAAGTCAAATATTTGCCCGGATAAATATAAAACATATTTGCCGAAGCTCTGGAAACAATTCTATCTGAAACCATTTGATTTACACACCAACTTCCAGCAACCATATTTAAAATTCCCGGTACACCTGCGCCGCTTCCGATAAAGCAGGCCAGATTATCCATCATTCCGGATACAACCGGTGTTCCTTCGCAAAGTCCCGTTTCTTCGGCAGCACTTTTTGTTACACCTCCTACAATATCGCTGGCTTTTTCTTTCAAATCAGGAAGATATTCAAACATTTCTTCAATCCCATACATACGCATTAATTTTTCCGAATATTGTCCTGACTTCATATCCAGCAGAGCAGAACCTCCCATGCTGTTTTTATTTCCAGTATAGCATCCAGTCAATCGATATATAATATAGCCGCCAAATAAAAGAATATGTTTTATATTTCTATAAATTTCAGGATGATAGGTTTTATACCATCGCAAAAGTATTCCTGGCTGTCCTCCCCATAAATCACCTCCCGTTATATTCTGTAAAACATCTCCAGCATCACTCTTCTTAAGTTCATCAGCCAGAGCATTTGCCCGATAATCATTTGAATAAATTCCAGGGGCAATATGCTTTCCTTCTTCCCCCAGAATAACAATTCCATTGCCATAAGTTGAAATTCCAATTCCTTTTATTTCTTTTGCCGGAATTTTGGTATCCATAAGAAGTTTGTGAATTTCCCGACTTATTCTTTTCCATAAATCCTCAGCATTATACTCTTCAAATCCTGTTTTCTTCGATTTCAAATGAACACTTTGACAGCTTCTCATCGTGATTTTTTGACCAAAACGATTAAACAACACTATTTTTATACTGGTGTTTCCTCCATCAATGCCTAATAAATATTCTCCCATAGAAACTCCCTTCTATTCCCGCTTATTTAAAAACGGACACTGCTCTAGGCAATGTCCGTCATATATAAAGAGGAGAATTAAAAAATGAAAAAAGTCTTTTATTTAATACATGCTTTTATTTCACTCAGCTCCGGCATTACCGTCATTGTACCCTTTCGAGATGTAATTATGGCTGCTCCCACATTAGCATATTCCAAAATCATTCTTAGAATATCCCTATCCAGATTTTCCATACCTACATCCAAAACTTTACTCAACGCAATTCCAAAAAAAGTATCTCCAGCTCCGGTTGTCTCAATTGTTTTCCAATAACGACATGCCGGTCTTTCAACCCGTTCATTTTTATAATAACACCGGCTTCCATCCGACCCCATTGTCAAAAATATCAGAGGAATTGAATAGGCTGCTCTGAGTTTTAAAATTCCAACTTCCAAATCATTTTCCCCCGTTACCCATCGAAGTTCAGAATCAGATATCTTTAATATATCACACGCTTGAAATCCATAAGTCATTTGTTTCCACAGTAATTTCTCCGAATCCCATAAGCTTTCTCGTATATTCGGGTCAAAGCTTATTAATGCTCCGTTTTTCTTTACCACAGATATCGATTTTTTTGTCGCTTCCCTATTTTTTTCATGAGTCATAGATAAAGTGCCAAAATGAAATAATCTTGTATTTCTGAGCAGCTCCTGATGTATATCAGAAAATTCAAGCATCATATCTGCTCCCGGATTCCTGTAAAAAGAAAACTTTCGGTCACCGTCCGATGTTTTTGAAACTAAAGCAAGTGTTGTCGGTACTTTCTCATCAAAACACAGATTTTCCACATTAACCTGATTAGTTTCCAAGGTATTCCGAAGCATCAATCCCAACGCATCATTTCCCACTTTTCCAATAAAGGCTGTTTTCTTACCCATTTTACTCATCATTGCAAGTAAATTACATGGGGCGCCTCCTGGATTCGCGCTATAAATCATCTGTCCGGATTCTCCCGATTCTTCCTGAATAAAATCAACCAATAATTCACCAATAGCTACTGCATCATACATATTATTTTACCTTTGTATCCAAATAAAATTCATAGGCCTGATTATCTGTATAATTTTCATGAATAACCTTGGCAACAGCTTTTGCCATAGCCTTCGGGTCTTCCGCCTGAAAGATATTTCTTCCCATATCTACACCACGAGCGCCTTCACTGATAGCTCTATAAGCTAGCGTTAATGCTTCTTTTGGCGGCAACTGTTTTCCGCCTGCAACCACTATGGGAACCGGACAGCCAGATGTGACTTTTTCAAAATCTTCACAATAATACGTTTTTACAATCTGTGTACCCAACTCTGCCAGCACCCTTGTAGCTAATGAAAAGAATTGAGGACTTCTAGCCATCTGTTTGCCAACAGCTACAACGCCAAGTGTAGGAATTCCATATTTAACGCCCAGGTCAATCGTCCGACACAGATTTGTAATTGTTTCTTTTTCATCTTCCGTTCCAAGGAATGTCTGCACGGCCATCGCGGATGCATTCATTCGAATAACATCTTCTATATCCACACCAATTGTTTCAGATGTGACATCTTCTGAAAGAACTGTACTTCCTGCAGAACATCGAAGTGCAATTGGTTTATTGAACATTGGAGGAAGACATGTACGAATTGCCCCACGGGTTGCCATGACAACATCTATATCTTCCTGAAGCTCCGGAAGAAGAATATCCAATCGTTCCAAACCTTTTGTTGCCCCCGATATGTAACCATGGTCTACTGCAAGAATCAGTGCATTTCCGCTTTTTGGATTAAAGATTCTGGACATACGGTCTTTCATGCCCCAACTCATATTATCCATTCCTTTAATATGATAATTCGTTTTACCTGGTGCTACGTCTGTGAAAAAGTTTTTCGAAGGGTCGATTCCCTCATGATTGTTTGTTTTGATACCATCCATATCTGCCATAATATGACCACCTTTCTTAAGTATATATTTATTATTTCTTCTGGTCTGCCAGATAATTAATAACCATTACGAGGATTAAAACAAATCCCCAAATAAATGTTTTCTGATAACTGCTGAATCTTAATATATTAAAACCACTAGAAAGAATCTGTAATGTAATAATCGACAAAACAATGCCAACCACTTTTCCCTTTCCTCCAAATGGGCTGATGCCCCCGAGAATAGCAACCAGCAGACATTGCAAAATGTAAGATGAGCCATAATCTGCCTTTGCTGACATTGCCCTGGAACATACGATGATTCCGGCTACCGCCGAAAGCATACCGCTGATAACAAAAGTCAAAATGGTTATCCGACCATTCTGAATCCCTGAGAATAACGATGCCTTACTATTTGTACCAAGCATATAGACATCCATGCCGAACTTTCGTTTCTGTAGTAATACACTCATTAATAAAATAATGCCTAAAAACAAAATCATAATTAACGGAATGCCCAAAACCTGAGCACTTCCTAAAAACCCATACGCACTATCCATTCCGGTCACTGCCGAACCGTTAGTTATAATAATTGCAATTCCTTGAAAAATCTGCATACTTCCCAACGTTGCCAGCATGGCCGGAACCCCCAGATAATGAACGATTACACCATTAAGTACACCGCACAAAGCTCCTACAATTAAAACAACAGTATACGATATAAGTACAGCTACCAAGCTTCCTACAGAATCTGCAAGTTGTAACACCATAATAGAAGATATAATACCACATAAATTTCCAATACCGACCACAGATAAATCAATACCCCCAAGAAGCATGGCAAAGGTAACTGCTGTTGCAAATATGCCTATTTCCGGCATCTGTGTCATCATAGAATTCAACATAGACATACTGAGCAACGTCGATTTTTCTGGAATGACCAATAATATCACGAAGAAAACTATCACCATGATGACAAGCAGACGGAATATTTCAGAATTCTCATCAATAAGTTTTTTTATTTTCACATTTTTCTTCATCAAGAGCCGCCTCCTACCTATCATCTTCCAACACCGGAGCTATCTTTCTCTGGTCTTTCAGAACCTGATAGGAAGATATTCCTGTACCTACAACAATAACAATTCCAATGACGAGAGTCTGCCACGTCGATGGTATACCAACAAGGATAAGACAACTTCTGACCATAGTAATTAAAAACAAGCCCAAAAATGTTCCAAGTACTGTACCTCTGCCCCCGCTTATTTTTGTTCCGCCAAGAACAACCATGGCGATAATTGTCATTTCTCCACCCATCAGGTCCGTAGGAATACAACAACGAGTTTGAATTGAATGCGAAAGGCCGGCCAATCCCGAAACCAAACCTATGTAAGCATAGACAAATATAATTATTTTATTTACCGGAAATCCGACACGCTCAGCAGCCGTCCGGTCTCCGCCAATGGCATAAATCATTCTCCCTAACATTGTTTTATTTAAAATAAACCAGGTGAGCAGCATAACAACAAGCATGAAAATAAATGTCACTGGAATAATAGTTTGTGAAGCCCCTGATGTTACAACCCACAACCGAAATTTTGAAATTTTTTCTAGTGGTGCAACAAGACGATTGACTTGAGAACCGCCGAGGACAGAAATTAAAAGACCATAAAAAGCACTCGATGTTCCTAGAGTAACAACAAAAGCCGGAAGTTTAAACTTTGTAATTAAAAATCCATTAATCAGCCCCAATGTCAAGCCAATTCCCATAGCCATAAGAAAAAGTAAAATTACCGGACCATCATAATCCACAGACCGGGCAAAACGATTGGTAATATACATAGAGCAAACTGCAATGGCCGGAAATGATACATCAATCCCTCCGATAATAATGCCCAACATAATAGCATAGGCCATCATCCCATCAATAATCAAATTCCGGTTAAATTAGCCGCTGTGAAGAACACCGGATTTTTAATGCCAATCAACACAGCAATTAAGATTATCGTTAAAATCAGATAGGTTTCTTGTTTGTTCTTTTTATAAAATTTTTTCATCTTTTCACCTACCCTTCAACAAGCATTTCACTTAATTGTATATCTGTCACATCCTGTGTTTCACAAGCATGGGTAATCTGCCCCTTGTTCATTACAATAATCCGATTACAATTTTGAAGCACCTCCGATATATCATCTGAGATAATAATAACTCCCATTCCCTGTCCGGCTAATTTACGGGCATAAGCATGAATATCTGCTTTCGAACCAACGTCTACTCCAACTGTTGGGCTATTTAATATTAATATTTTAGGTTCGGTCTCAATCCATTTTGCAATAACCACCTTTTGTTGATTTCCACCAGACAAAGCCTGTACAGGCAAACTTCCTGAAGGTGTAACAATCTTCAATTCGTCAATCCACCGTGTCACCTCTTCATCAATCTTTTTCGGACTGATGAAACCAAATCTGTCAATCATCTTCCAGTAGGATGAAATCATTACATTTTTCCCAATACTTTGAGGCATAAACAATCCTTCTGTCAATCTGTCTTCCGGGACACAGGCAATACCATTATTTATTGCTTCCCGAACACTCTTTAGTTCCACTTTTTTCCCTTCTATATAAATTTCCCCTTCATATATAGGTATCATTCCAAAAAGTGCTCTTGCCAGTTCAGAACGTCCTGAACCTAAAAGCCCAGTAATCCCTATAATTTCTCCAGAATACAATTCAAAACTGATATTTTTAAAAAGAAATTTTGAAGACATATTTTTAACCTCAAGAAGTAAACGTTCTTTCTTATCCGGTCCTGTAAACACAGAATTATCCAGTTTTCTTCCAGTCATATAATAAATAAATTTCTCATTATCAAAATCTTTCATGGCACCATCGATTACTTTTTGGCCATTTCGAATGATTGTCAATTCATCTGCAATTTCAAACACTTCTTCAAGTTTATGACTAACAAAAAGAATTGATATTCCTTTCGCTTGAAGCTCCCGAACAATTTTAAATAAAGACGCAACTTCCTTTTTTGTCAGGGCTGTAGTCGGTTCATCCATAATCAGCAGTTTCGCATCCTGAAGCAATGCCCGGCAAATAGCCACTAACTGTTTGTCTGCAACGGATAAATCTCCAAGACATGCATCCAAATCTATGTCAATGCCTACCAAGGACAATATCTTTCTGGCTTTTGTTTGTATGGATTTCCAATCCACCAATTTCTTTTTCTCATATCTTTCCGATGTTATCGCTATATTTTCAGCCACCGTCAAATTAGGAAAAATAGCAAAATCCTGATAAATAATCTGAATTCCGGCATCAATAGCCTGCTGCGGTGTCAATCGAGAATATTCTTTTCCATCAATAATAATTGTTCCACCATTTGGTACATAAACACCAGCAATGATTTTAATTAATGTCGATTTACCGCATCCATTTTCACCAGCCAGGCAACGGGTTTCGCCTTCATAAATTGTCAAATCAACATCCCGAAGCGCCTTGACACCGGCAAAATTTTTAGAAATCCCTTTTAGTTCAATCAATGCCTTTTTCATAAAAATTTTCCTTTCAACGTATTGAACTCTACTTCCCCATACATCTGGATTTGTGGGTCCGCCAATCCTTCCGACGGACCCATCTGGATTTATATATTAGAAATCATAATCGCTCATGTTATTCTTATCTACATCTATCCATGCAGAACCATTAATAATATTTCCGTTCACTGTTAAGTTTTGATATCCATCTGGAGTTAAATTGACACCATTTGAAATTTCTTCACCATTCAACACTTTTACACACAGTTCTGCCAACGCATACCCAGCATCGGCCGGGTCCCAAAATGTAATTTTGTCAATAGCTCCGGATTCCAAATACTGTTCTGCAGTAGATACAAGGCATGTTCCAATAACATATGTACTGTCTTCAAGCCCCTGTTCTTCAATAGCTCTGGCCACGCCCGGAACATCTGCCATTGCTGAACCAAGAAATCCTTTTACATCCGGATATGTACGCAATATCTCCTGTGTTTTCTGATAAGCCACTTCCGAATCTTCGGTTGTTTCATTTTTACTGGAAACCACTTTCATATTTGGATATTTTTCTTCTTGGAGAGCAACCTCCGCATCAATCCATTCATTATGTGATGTCGCTGTCAATGCTCCAAGAAATGTTGTATATTCGCCTTCTTCGTCCATCATTTCTGCCAGAAGCTCCATAAGATGCTGTCCATACTCCACATTATTAAAAGCCTCTAAATCATAATCTGCATTTTTAACATCGGTAGCCTCATGAGTAACTACAACAATTCCTTTATCTCTTGCCTTCTGTAGAACAGTCTCTACAGCTTCTGTAGAATTTGGAATAACTACCATGGCATCAACACCCTGAGCAATCAAATCTTCGATTACAGCGACCTGTTCGGCCGGATCTGCTGTATCAGCGCCAGTAATATACACATCCATACCCGTATCGGCAACAAACGAATCAATTCCAACCTGCATACGGTCATACCATGCAATTCCCATAATCTTTACAACAATGGCCACCGTATATTTCTCTTCAGAATCCACTGAAGTTATTGATTCCGCCTTGGTTTCCGCAGTCGTTTCCGCCTTAATTTCCTTACTTTCTGAACTGCATCCAGCCAACATACCTGTCAACATACCGCAAACCAATAAAACACTTAATATCTTCTTCATATCAAAACCTCCCATATCCCATTAATTTATGATTCTTCATCTTCATAAGGAAAGATTCGGGTCATCCCTTCTGGCACCTCTATAAATGGACAATTTCCCAACTCATAAATGAATCCAACATATGGCTCCGCATTCATGTAAGCATGAATATCTGTAAAAAACTTACCTGTGGACATAATTGGCACACCATTGTCCTCAAATTCATACATAATCTCTTCCAGTTTTTCATCTGCAATTTTTTCTTTAATATGATGTAAGCCTGGTCCATGCCTGTCCAACCAATCCTGATAAATTGTCGGCCCTTTCACCGGTTGAATAACCTCAATTTCAAAATCTCCGACCATTGTTATGGCAATACGCATCTCCCATGGCTCTTCCACTTTCTTTCCACCCCGTTTACCATGTTCAAGATACATCCAATCCATGTTTTCACTATTAAAGCTTCTCACTTTCCATGGACCGATTTTTAAACGGTCTACCCATTGCTGGAGCGTCGTTTCTAAATCATCTGTGATTGCACATATCTGCCAGATTTTCCGATTCTTGTTGTACGCTTCAAGTTCTTTGTTCGTCATCTTACCTACCTCCTGTTTAATATTTATTTACATCTTAAAATAAGGTGTCCTACATGGTGCATTCCAATAACCCAATAGTTCATCATCCATCCTGACCATACACATCTGAAATCCGGCCTGTTCCTGAACAGTTAATAATTCACCAACATAGTTGCCAACAATAGTAATATTCTTTTCTTCAAGATATTGCTGACATCGCCGGTAAACAATTAATTGTTCCATCAATGTCGTTGCTCCTGAACCATTAATCAACAGAAGAACCTTTTCTCCTGGTTGTATCTGTAAATCCCGAATTAAAGCATTCGCCATAATTTCTGCAGTTTCATTAGCCGTTTTTACTTTTGTCCGTCCGCCGCCACCTTCTCCATGTTGTCCCATTCCTATTTCCATTTCGCCCTCTGGTAATGTTGCCAATTCTGCCCCTGTAATCGGATGGGTTGCACCCCTTAGGGCAACAGCCAGCGTTGCCATATTATCCGCAACTTTTTGAGCAATTTCAGCAACTTCTTCCACACTCTTTCCTGCAGCTGCAGCCGCACCGGCTATTTTATATACAGGTACACAACCTACCAATCCCCGCCGATTATCTGCATCATTTCTTGGTACACTGGATATATCTTCCTGTGTAACAACCTTAATCACTCTAATACCATCTTTACGAATCATTTTCATAGCCATATTCCCTGAAAGCATATCCCCTGCATGATTCAATACAATATAGACAACCCCTTTTCCCTTATCGGCTCTTCTCAGTGCATCTGCGCAAGCCTGTGGTCCCGGCGCTGCAAATATATCGCCAATCACACCAATATCTACCATTCCTTCACCGACAAACCCGGAACAGCACGGTTCATGTCCCGAACCTCCCATTGTAACAATCGTTACACGATTCGCTTCATCCAATTTTTTATTAATAACCATATGATTTTCTTCTACAATTAAATAGTCTTTATTTGCCATTGCAAGTCCTTCAAGTAATTCCTCCGTAAGATTTTCCGGTTCATTAATAAATTTTTTCATTTTCACGATTAACCCCTCCTTCTTATAACCTGTAACCTTCATATAGTCCTTTAAATAAATACATTACCCCTACTGCTCCAGCATCCGGATATCCTAACGTCTGTTCACCATAAGACTTTGCCCTTCCATATTTTGCCACATAATTTTCAGTAGCTTTCATCCCATCAACCGCTCCATCAAATGCTGCCTTTAAAACCTCTTCGGCACTTTCTAATGGTATTTTCTTCGTATAATCTTCAGCCATGATTAAAGCATCCATCATTGTCTTATCTCCAACTTTTGCATTTGATATCGTCTTCATCTCCCGTATTCCGGATGCAATCATATTTTTCACCGATTTACCATCTAATATACTTTCATTTTCTACGCCTTGTCCAAATCCCTGAAAAAGCGTTCCCCACAAAGGTCCGGCAGACCCCCCATTGACATTCATAATCTGAATTCCGAGATTGTCAAAAAAATTGCTAATATCTTCTCCATCCCAAGCCACCGTTTCTCTTTTTATACAGTCTGCAATTCTGTTGACCGTAATACCATGGTCTCCATCCCCAAATTTTGAATCAATATCCGACAATAAATCTGTATGCTGTTTCAGTAAATCCGAAGCATAAATCAACATTTTCTGCAATTTATTTTTTGTAATACCTTTCTCCTTCATCTTGTCACTCCTGTCATTAATCCAATCAACATTGAATTTCACTCCACCGTCTTTCCTTATGACTTTTCATAATAGCTTCACAAAGTAAAGCTTCCCTGTATCCATCAAGAAATCCCGGAAAATTTCTCTCTTTTGAATAATCACCACCCAAAATGTATTCATAAACTTCTTTAAATAACTGCTTCGACGTATCGGCAAACCCTTCATTGTGGCCTCCCGGAAGTGTAATAATGCTTCTGGCTCCCGGATAAACTAAAGACGGGTCACGAATAATTACTTCATTACCTGTATCACGCCGTCCAATTGTCATATGATTTGGTTTTTCTGAATTCCATAAAATAGACCCAAGAGAACCATTTATTTCAAGTGAAACACTATTTTTATGACCGCACGCCATTTGATTTACTGTAAAAACACCTTTCTGCCCACCATCAAAATGAAGCAGTATCGAAGCATAATCTTCTGTATCAATATTTACAATTTCATAATCGCTGTTTTTCAGCATTTTACCCGACCAGGTTTCCACAGCCATTTTCGGTTTTTTCCTTCTCTGAAGAAATGTTGCCATGTCTGCATTAACATCTGTAATTTTTAAACCAGTAACATATTCTGCTAAATCCATCCAGTGTGTCCCTATATCTCCAACAGCCCTTGTTTTCCCACTCTTGTTTGATTCAAGACGCCAACTGTAATCCGTATCCTTCACCAACCAGTCCTGTAGATATGAACCTGTAATCGAATATAATTTTCCTATTTCCCCTCGCTCAATCATTTCTTTAGCATGGCGTATCAACGGATAATAACGAATATTAAAATGAATCGCATTTACCAGATTTTTTTGTTCTGATAAAGTCACAAGTTCTTTCGCTTCTTCGGAAGTCATCGTCAAAGGTTTTTCACACACCACGTGCTTTCCCGCCTCAAGAGCTTTTTTTACCATCGAATAATGAAGCAAATTGGGTGTGCATATATGTACTACCTGTATTTTGGGATTTTCCAGAACATAATTAATATCGTCGTATACCTCATTAATTCCAAATAAAGATGCTTTTTCCTGTGTTTTCTTAAAGCTTCTTCCCACAAGAGCTGTTACTTTTCCCAGGTTTGTCCTACGAATAGCCTCTATATGTTCCTCCCCGATAAATCCCACACCAACTACCGCAACATTTAACATTTTTTACAACCCCTTATTTTATTTGTAAATATATTAACTATTTGTCTTTCTTAGATATTACATCTTTTACCAATCCATGTCAATCTTTTTTGATATTTTCTACACTATAACTATTTTTCAGGCTTTTATTTTGTGTATTTTTTTACATATTTTGTATTTACTTTTTTTGCAATTGATATATTATATTAATATAAAGCATAATTTTTTATATATTTATATCAATAATACATGTACCATTACATTTGTTACATTTTTTACTATTAAAAAATTTATAGTCACTTATTTTTAATTTGACAAATTCTACATTTCACGCTATTTTATTGTTAGACAATTAAAATTTAGGGGATTTTATATGGAAATTAAGCAAGAAAAAGCAGAAAGGCTTGTTCAAATAGCCAAAATGTACTATGAAGAAAATTTAACACAGAGCGAAATTGCGAAAGAAATCGGTGTATCACGCGCACTCATTTGTCGACTTTTAAATGAAGCAAAAAAATATGGTATTGTCACCATCCAAATTCATTCACCAGAAGAAGATTATTCTCTTCTAAAAAACCAAATTCGAAATCGATTTAAAATTGATGATGTATTTATTGTAAACGCTCCATTAGGACAAGATATCACAGATGAACGCATATCTAAAAGTTTTTCAAATATCCTTTTAGATTTACTGCCATCTTGTAGCAATATTGGTTGCAGTTGGGGTAAAATTATTCACGAAGCGCTTGAAAAGCTAATTGAAAAGGAAATAGATTTAAAACTATCGTCCGATGCAAAAGTCTTCCCATTAGCTGGTAATATGATTACTACAGGATATTCTATTGATGCCCAAAAAATTGTTCAATCATTCTCGTTGTGCTTCAATGCATCTCCAAACTTTTTATATGCTCCTGCTTTTTTAGAAAGTTCTATGGAATTGGAATTGTATCATAAAACAGAGAACTATAAGAATATTGCACAATGCTGGAAAAATATTGATTTGGCCATCATAAAAATTGACAATTATCCATCCAGCCCGGATTTAGGTACTGCTGCCAGATATAAAGTTTTACTTAAAGAAAAGCATGCCTGCGGAAGTTTTCTGGCCTATTATTATAACTTGCAGGGTGAAATCATCCGCTCTGACTTTGATTACAGTATACAAATACCTATTGAATATCTGGCATCTTGCAAAAAAGTCATCGGCATCTGCTCATCAAATGTTATGCCAAAAAGCCTTCTTGGAGCTATGCATACAGGACTTTTTACCCATATTGTTGCATCACAGACATTGTTTGAATCTGTTCTTGATTTAAAACGTATATAAAAACATCCCCTTAATCGCATCTCAATAATCTGTCCTCAAAAAACAGGCTGAACTAATATCTATACAACTAGCAAGGATTAAAGACTATCAGGATTTATTTAAATTGGCTGAATAATAAAAACTTCTCCCCGGGCATTTTAAAGCAATACCCGGGGAGAAATTTTTACTCGTTATCTATCTGTTCCAATTCCTCTTTTGTAAGTTTTGTAATACGCAAAATCATCTCATCCGACAGACCTTCTTTACGCATATTCACAGCATCCTCTAATTTTGCTTCCAGTCTGCCCTCTTCTCGTTCATAATACCGTTCTTCCCATGCCTGCATATACCGCACACCCACTTCCTCGCTGGCTTTAACCTTACACACTCGCTGATGTAGCCGCCGGACTCTTTCACTCTTCGATTTTTCTGCTATTTCATCTGTGGAATTCTTTACATAGTGAAGAAATTCTGCTAATTCCCCTGGAACTTCATAATCATTCTTACCTTCTGTACTCAAAAATATACGTGTTGCTCCATCTTCAAGACAAAGCCCCGGCACTTCCCGGCACTGAGGTAAAAATGTATATTGGTACTTCCCGTACCCAAATAAATCAAAGGCCATTATAACAATAATATAGGATGTGTTTAATTCATTATAGTTTGGAATTCCCGGTTTCAAAAGTGATGTATCAATCAATGCCTGGTAATAACGGCTACGTTTCGCCAGGTCACTTCTTCTTTCATCCTGCATCTCTGTGTTATAAATAATTTGTTCATCATCTATAGCAAAAACATCCATGCGTATGGAACGAATCAAAGGCGATAACCGAGCCTCCTTTTCTGTTTCATTTTTGATAATTGTGGAAATTTCTCTCCCAAAAATAATGCTTAGAACATCCTGCTGTGTTTCAGAATCTTCCATTACTACATCAAACAAAAAACGGCTTGTTAGGTTCAGCTCATTTAATGATTTTCTTTTTAGTTCATGTTTCATTCACCGTTCTCCTTTATTATATCGAGTATTCTTTCAAAAAACAATGGAAATTCTAATTAGAAATATCATGCGATATCACAGAAATGTTTTTAGATAAAGATATTGTAACGCAAAAACTCCCCCGATACAATGACAATGTATCGGGGGAGTACAACATACATTTTACCCTGCAATCATCATGCAGAGGGGAATCGTCACTATCGACAAAAGTGTCGTCATACCAAAAAGCTCCGTTGCATAGTAATCGTCCCGGCCATAAAGAATCGCCATGGTAATCGTCATGGCGCCGGACGGACAAGCCGCCGTCACCGCAGCAACAACCCGCATCTGTTCATCAATCGGAACAAACCGGAGAAGCAAGGCAAATATCGCCGAGGAAACAACAAGACGCAGAGCCACAATCAAAAACATCCGCCCTTTTCTCAAAGTGTTTTTAAAATTCAACTGGGCCATGATAGCGCCGGACAAAAGCATAGCCAGCGGTGTGTTCATATCGGCAATGGAATTCATGGCAAATGCGATATTTACCGGAATTTTTATCTGGAAAATAAAACACAAAATTCCGCCGCAGACCGCAATCAAACATGGATTAATGAGTTTTTTCGGCTGAAATCCACCATTATCCAGCAGAAGAATTCCATGTGTCCAGCAAAATATATGAAATGTAGCCACAAATACGGTCGCATAAATAACTCCGATGTTTCCAAAAAGAGCATAGCCTAAAGGAACGCCAATAAATCCGCAGTTCGTATAGGTTACGGCAAACTTTTCGACGGACAAATCATACCCTTCTTTTTCATGAAGTAAAAAATGGGCCAGAGTAATTGAAATCACATAACTGATAATTGCCAGTATAAACAATATCCCCATATTTTTCAAAAGAGCCGTATCATATTCCATCTGAAAGGACATGAAAATCAATATGGGATTTACAATCAGGGTACTCAGCCTTGAAAGTTTTTCTTTTGTATTATTGTCAATGATTCCGACTTTATAACAGATGACTCCGACCACCATGATAATGAAAATGGATATAATTTTTCCCAGAACTGTGGATACAATCATCTTTACTAATCTCCTTTTCTTTTGAATGTAATTTGAACAATTATAACACTATCTTGCCATTTGGTAAATACGAATCATATCCTCTTTTCCCAATTTTTTAAAGCCGCCAATCTCCCTGGTTTCCATAAAGCTGCATTTGTAAGCCAGTGTTTCAATCTGAGCATCTGTCAAATGAATTCCCATATCACGGATGGAAGTCGGCATGTGAATATCTCTGAAAAAGGTTTCTACCGCCCGAATTCCTTCAAGTGCCGTTTTTTCAGGATGATTAAAATCCTGCGGAATCCCCATAACATTCACCGCAAACTGTGCAAATCGTTTCGGATTTTCCATATAAACGTATCGTGCCCAGCTTCCCCAGACAGCCGCCAGTCCGGCGCCATGGGCCACGTCAAACATGCCGCCGAGTTCATGCTCCAACTGATGGCTGGCCCAATCCGAAGACAAGCCGCACCCCGTCAGATTATTATGGGACAGGCTGCTCGCCCACATAAGCGATGCCCGGGCATTATAGTTTTCCGGTTCTTCCATAAGCCTCCGGGCGTTATGAATGACTGAAATCATCAGTCCCTCGGCAATCCGGTCCGTAATCTCAAAATCTGTCTCCGGATTAAAATACCGCTCCATCGTATGCATCAGAATATCTACAGCGCCGCTCTGGGTCTGGTACATTGGCAATGTGTAGGTCAACTCCGGATTCATAATGGCAAAGCGGCATCGGCTCATATCATTGCTGTATCCCCTTTTTAACCATCCATCCTCATTGGTAATAACCGATGAATTACTCATTTCACTGCCGGCCGCCGCAATGGTCAATACGGCGCCAATCGGAATACACGCTTCGGCCTCCCGTTTTTTACTGTAAATATCCCACACATCCCCTTCATATGCAATGCCATAACCGATAGCCTTCGCCGAATCAATGACGCTGCCGCCGCCGACAGCCAAAATAAAATCTACGCCGGCCGCTCTGCACATACGTATACCCTCATAAACAAGGGATAACCTCGGATTCGGCACAACCCCGCCCAGAGAAATATAATCCACCCCAGCTTCTTTCAGTGACTTCTCTATCCGGTCTATAAGGCCGGATTTTTTCGCACTCTGTCCGCCGTAATGGAGCAGCACCTTTTTGCATTTCTGTTCCTTAACAAGCCGACCCGTTTCATTCTCCGTATCTTTCCCGAAAATCACCCGGGTTGGCGTATAGTATTCAAAATTAATCATTTTTTCTCCCCTCCCATACTTACAAAAAAAGCCCAGATATCCTTCCATATCTGAGCTTTTTATTTACTATCGAATCGGATGTCTATCTTCCACAGCAGAATTTGTATTTTTTACCGCTGCCGCATGGACATGGCTCATTTCTGCCAATCTTTTTGCCTTTAACGACAATCATAGAACGTTTCTGAGCCTTGTAAAGTTCTTTTCTCTTTTCTTCATCAAGAAGTTTATTCCACTGAGGCAGTTCATACAGCCACTCGGCCTTTGCGGCCACCATATTATAATAAAGCTTTTCCAAATCAATATCGATGGTAACCTGGCTGTCTGCTTCAATAGTGTCTACCGGATTTGGCTCTTTTAAGCTTTCATTGATACCATCCAGAAAGCCGCCGAAAAGAACAACGTCCATTTCAAATTTATCAGCCAGTTCCTGAACGGTTCCTGAAATAACCTCCACTGGCTCCTCCAATAATTTTTCGTAAACACCTTTTTCCTGAAGATAATAGTCTGTCCAGAATTTCTGCTGAGCCTGAGCATTATTATTGAATACAGACACCATATCTTCCCATTGCTGCATTAAACTCATTGTATTCACCTTATCCTTTGATTTTTTGTTAAGTCATATAACAATTTTCTATTATATAGAATCCGGGGATTAATGTCAAATACGGATTTTTAACAGCCAATGCATTGCAGCAGTCTGCACATCTGACGGATTCCCCGTTCCTGAGATGTGATGATTGCCTCAAGAACCGGACGAAGCTCCATACATATATTATATTGAAGCGCCGTCTTAGACATTTCCACCGCACCCCTGTGGTGAGGTATCATTTCCCACATAAAATCACAGTTTACCTGATTCGTGGAACGCGCGTCTGTCATATCCAGAAACATTTTCTGCATAATCCAATGAACGCGCTTCTGGTAATGCGATACTTCCCGTGCTTCATTTACACATTCCGCACAGCGCTGTTGAATCTGCTGCATATTTTCAATACTTTTTGTCTGCTCCGATATAATTCCAAGAGCAATTTCCTGCAAAGGAATATTCGTCGTATACTTCAAAATATTCCGTGACATTTCGATGGCGGCCCGGTGATGCGGTATCATCTGAATGATAAAATTATTTGACACACTGTCTGTCAATTCGACCTCCGTCATTCCCCGAATCATTTCCGAGCGGATACACTCATAAGTATCCAGATAATCCTTCGTCACATTACTCAATCTGCACTGTCTGTTCATTACATACTGCCTTTTTTATTTAGTATATGCAGTCTGCCGTATGAATTTCCATATTTATCTGCTTTACATATAAGCATTTCATTATTTTATTGAATAAACATCGCATCGCCAAAGCTAAAGAAACGATATCGTTCTTTGACAGCCGTCTCATAGGCATTTAATATATGCTCTTTGCCGGCCAGGGCGGATACAAGCATAAGCAATGTGGATTCCGGCAGATGGAAATTCGTAATCAGAGCGTCAATGCATTTAAACTGATACCCCGGATAAATGAATATCTCCGTCCAGCCGCTGGTTTCCCGGACAAAGCCCTGTGCATCGGCCACCGATTCCAACGTCCGCGTGCTTGTCGTTCCTACGGAAACAACCCGGCCGCCCCGGCGTTTTGTATCGTTGATGATATCCGCCGCCTCCGAACTAATCATATAAAATTCAGAGTGCATATGATGGTCCGTTACATTTTCCACCTTGACCGGGCGGAAGGTTCCAAGTCCTACGTGAAGGGTCACCCGTGCAATCCGGATTCCTTTTTTCTGAATAGCCTCCAGCAGCGCTTCCGTGAAATGGAGTCCGGCCGTCGGCGCCGCCGCACTGCCCTCATGCTTTGCATAGACAGTCTGATACCGATTCTTGTCCTGAAGCTTATGACTGATATATGGCGGCAAAGGCATTTCACCGAGTTTATCGAGAATTTCCTCAAAAATCCCGTCATATTCAAACCGAATCAGACGGTTTCCTTCATCCACCACTTCGATAACCTCACCCACGAGCAGACCGTCCCCGAAGGAAATCCTTGCTCCCGGGCGGGCTTTTTTTCCGGGTTTGACAAGGGTTTCCCATACCGAATCGCTTTTTCGTTTTAAAAGAAGCACCTCGATATGGGCCCCGGTCCCCTCTTTGACGCCGTGAAGTCTGGCCGGAATAACCTTGGTATCATTGATAACAAGACAATCCTCCGGATTCAGTTCATCGATAATATCTTTAAATATTTTATGCCGGATATCGCCGGACTTTTTGTCCAGGAGCATCAGACGGGAACTGGAACGGTCCGTCAGCGGGTCCTGGGCAATAAGTTCTTCCGGCAAATCATAATAAAAGTCTGATGTTTTCATAGTCCTATTTTCTCAGTTCAATGCCCATTTTTTCAAGCTCGGCAAGAATCTTATCCATCACCGCATTGACATCCTTGTCTTCCAGTGTTCTTGACTTGTCACGGAATACGATGGAATAGGCCACGGATTTAAAGCCTTCCTTAATCTGAGCGCCTTCATAAATATCGAACAGCTCGAAGCTTTCCAGAAGCTTGCCGCCCCGTTTGCGAATAACCTCTTCCACTTCGCCAACCATAATATCCTTGCTCATAACCATGCTGATATCACGGGTTATCGCCGGATACTTGGCAATGCCCTGGAATTTCCGTTCAAAGGATGCCCGTTCAACCAGATATGGCATATCGAGAATGGCAATATAAGCTCTTACACCCAGTTTATAATTGTCGGCCACTTCCGGATGAAGCTCTCCCAAATAGCCAATAACCTGGCCATCATAAATAATATTGGCCTGACGTCCCGGATGAAGATAATTTTTTCCAGCCTTCGGTTCATATTTTACCAGTTTTTTCATACCGATACGTTCCAGATATTCTTCCACAACACCCTTCATGGTAAAGAAATCGCCGGAACCGTACATACCAAGGGTAAACTGTACCCGCTCGTCCGGATAATCCGTCAGCGGCAGTTCCTTCGGCAAATAAACCACAGCCAGCTCATACAGCTTCGCCTCTTTATTCCGGTGGCTGTAATTGAAGGCCAGCGATGTCAGCATGCCGTTTAACGGCGTTGTCCGCATAATACTGAAATCTTCACCCAATGGGTTCATGATATTTACTGTCTGGCGCAGCGGGTCATCTTCATCCAATAAAAGCTTATCAAATACCTTTGGACTTTCAAAGGAATAGGTCATACTTTCAGAGAAGCCGCAGAACTCGGCCGTCTCTCTCGCAACGGCTTCTACGCGCAGCTTGTAGGATAATTTTCCTGTCGTTGCCTCGCCGCTCGGCAGGGTTACAGGAATATTATCGTAACCGAAGAACCGGGCCACTTCCTCTGACAAATCCGCCTGTCCCTCCAAATCCTGACGGAAGGTCGGTACGGTTACCATCTTTGTCTGTGGATTATATTTTAATTCCAGAGGTTCAAAATACGTCAGCATTTCATCTAAGGTTAAATCCGTTCCAAGTAAGTCATTGACTTTCTCAGGGCTGAAAAGGATTTCATGCTCTCCCCGTTTTTCCGGGTAAATGTCTACCACACCGTCAATAACTTCGCCGGCGCCCAGTTCTTCAATAAGCTGGCAGGCCCGGTTCATCGCATCGATGGCATTGTTCGGGTCAAGGCCCTTTTCAAATTTACTCTGAGCATCGGTACGCATACCCAGTTTTTTACCGGAAAGACGGATATTGGTTCCGTCAAAGCAGGCCGCTTCAAAGAGCATTGTCTGAACGCTGTCCGTAATCATGGAATTTTCACCACCCATGATACCTGCAATACCGACAGGTTTTTTGCCATCGCAGATGGCCAGCATGGAATTATCCATTATATGCGTCTGTCCGTCCAATGTCACGAATTCTTCACCGTCGGCGAAACGACGGACAATAATCTGATGGTCCTCAATGGTATCCAAATCGTAAGCGTGCATTGGCTGACCATATTCTTCCATGACATAGTTGGTAATATCGACGATATTATTGATTGGACGGATACCGTTGGCCGCCAGGCGGCGCTGCATCCATTCCGGTGACGGAGCCAGCCTGATATTTTTAACAACACGCGCCGTATAACGCGGACATAAGTCGGTATCATCCACACGCACTTTAATATAGTCATTCACATTGCCGCCGCAGCCCTTAACTTCAACCACCGGAGGTACGAATGGTTTTCTAAAGGTTGCCGCCGCTTCTCTGGCAATGCCGAGAACGCCAAAGCAGTCGACGCGGTTGGACGTAATTTCGTACTCGAATACCACATCGTGAAGTCCGAGGGCCTCCACCGCATCGTCCCCCGGTTGAACGCTTCCGGCTTTGAAAATATAAATACCTTCCTCCGGAGCTTCCGGATAGAAATCACGGCTGGAACCAAGTTCCTCGATGGAACACATCATACCAAAGCTTTCCACACCGCGGAGTTTTCCTTTTTTTATGGCAATACCATTTTCCGGCATCGGACCGCCGTCATGGCCTCCGGCTACCCGGCCACCCACACGGACAACCGGCACCAAATCGCCTTCACTGACATTCGGAGCGCCGGTAACAATCTGAATATTCTCCGCTTCACCCACATTGACCTGGCAGATAATCAACTTATCCGCATCCGGGTGTTTTTCAATTTTCTCAATCTGTCCGACAACAATCTTGTCCAGATTCTTGTCCATTGCAACATATCCCTCAACCTTTGTACCGGATAAGGTCATTGCATCCGTATATTCCTGAGCAGTTACATCAAGGCCAGGAACATAAGCTTTAATCCATGATAATGGTGTATTCATTTTTTCCTTCCCCCTTTTAGAACTGTTTTAAGAAACGTGTATCATTTTCATAAAGTAAACGCATATCATCAATTTCATATTTCAGCAGGGCGATTCGTTCAAGACCCACACCGAAAGCAAAACCGGAATATTCATCCGGGTCAATGCCGCTCATTTTAAGCACCTTTGGATGAACCATACCGCACCCAAGAATTTCAATCCAGCCGGAACCCTTGCACATGCGGCAGCCTTTTCCGCCGCATTTAAAACAGGTAACGTCCATTTCGGCGCTTGGCTCTGTGAATGGAAAATGATGCGGACGGAATTTAACCTTCGTTTCTTCCCCAAAAAGCTCTCTGGCAAACTCGGCTAAGGTTCCCTTCAAATCTGCAAATGTAATATGCTTGTCAATAACAAGTCCTTCAATCTGGTGGAAGCATGGCGAATGAGTCGCATCCACTTCATCCGAGCGATATACACGGCCCGGAGCAATCATGCGGATTGGCAGCTTCTGAGTCTCCATTGTGTGAACCTGAGTACCGGAGGTCTGAGTTCTTAATAAGAATTCCTTATTGATATAGAAAGTATCCTGCTCGTCTTTCGCCGGATGATTATCCGGGATATTCAAAGCCTCAAAGTTATAATAATCCTTCTCAATCTCAGGACCTTCGATGACTTCATAGCCCATACCCACGAAAATACGTTCCACCTCTTCCAGCGCGATGGTGTTCGGATGGCGATGGCCCACATTGCTTTTTTTCGCCGGCAGCGTGACGTCAATGACTTCTGCCTTTAACTGGGCTTCTCTGGCCTTTCTGGCCAGCTCTGTCTTCATTTCTTCCATCTTCTTCTCAATTTCGGAACGGGTTTCATTCACCATCTGTCCAAAAGCCGGACGGTCTTCCGGCGCAATTTCTTTCATGGACTTCATAATCGAAGTCAATTCACCTTTTTTCCCTAAAAAAGCGACACGGATATCGTTCAGCTTTTCCAATGCGCCTGCTTCCTCAATCTGACTCAGCGCACTCTGACGGATTTGTTCTAATCTGTCTTTCATCTCTATCGATTCCTTTCTAAATAATATTCAGGGCATACCCCTGCGGGATGCACCCGAAGGGCATAAAAAAAGCCCCTTTAAATACAAAGGGACGGAAAATTCCGCGGTACCACCCTAATTCCAGACAAAAATCGTCTGACACTCGGATATGCGTAACGTGCATCAACGTCATCTCCTACTACCCGTGGGATTCAAAGATGCGGCTCCTGTGGGAAATTCAATACATATCTGAACTTAAACCGGCTTCCACCCGATGACCGGTTCTCTCTGGAAGAAAATAAGCATCTACTGACACATTCACAGCCTTTACACTGTGTTTTATTTTAACATATTCATTTGCTTTGTCAAGTATCGTCACTGGATTTAGTTGCCAATTTTTTCAATCCGTGATATTATCGTTGTTATCTGAAAATGATATTCTCAGGAGGAAACTGTAATGCTTAGATTAATTGTCTGGGTCCAAAACATATTAAAAAAGATACGAAAAGACCGTCTGGCGGCCTATTCCGGTCAGTCGGCCTACTTTATCATACTGTCCTTCCTGCCTTTTCTTTTGTTTCTTTTAACATTGGTACAACATCTTCCAATTGATATCGAAACAATGATGGATGCTATTTTTCTGGTCATTCCCCGTTCCTATGAATCAACGGTGGCAGCGATTCTCAACGATATCCACGTTGAATCCGGAGCAACCATTCTTTCCGTATCGGTTATCATGACCATATGGACGGCGGGAAAAGGGATTATGGCCCTCTCCGACGGTCTGAACTCGGTGCAGGAGATTGAAGAAAACCGGAATTATTTTATTCTCCGGCTGAAAGCGGCTCTATATACGCTGCTGTTTGCCATTGTCATCATCTTTACGGTAATCGTTCTCGTCTTCGGTAACCGGATTTATTTCTGGCTGCGGACCGCGATGCCAAATCTGCCGGAATATTCCCAGATTCTAAATATGCTCCAATCCTTCATTGCTATTGGATTTTATATTTTAATATTCACCCTGTTTTATAAGTTTCTTCCGGCCAAACCGATGAAAACTTTAAAGCAGCTTCCCGGCGCCGTATTTACGACGGCCGGATGGATGATAGGCTCCTATATTTTTTCTTTATATGTCGAATACTCCAGCAGTTCTTCATATATGTACGGCAGTCTTTCCTACCTGATATTCTTTTTCATTTATCTGTATTTAATGATGTATATATTCTTTTTGGGAGCAGAATTAAATTATTTCCTTTTCCCTGAAAAAAAAGAAGATTTCCATCTGATGTATTAAACAAAAAGGGCCGATGTACTTCGCAAAGTATACCGGCTCTTTTCAGTTCTCATTAAATCTTTATTCGGAAATCAGCTCAGAATCCGGGAAAAAATATGTTAAAATCTCATCATAAGTTTTTCCCATCTCCGCCATTTTCATTGCCCCGTTCTGGCTCATTCCGCAGCCATGGCCATAGCCGCCGCCATGAATAAGATACCCCTCGCATACATCATTTTCAATGACCGCATCCATATAAAAATATCCGCTCGGAAGCAGTTCCCAGCCCGTGACCGTCTCTCCGCTTTGCGGAATAAGTTCGGCATTTACCGGAGAGAATACCTGACGGATTTTATATTCACCATAGACTGTACATATATCCAGGCTTCCATCAAGACAAATGGCTTTGAGTAAGCCGCTCTCCGCCCGTTCAAGGACCGTAATACTCTCCAGTTCGCCAATATCCGTCAGACATACATTCCGCACACTGTTTTGTATATCCTGCGCCGATATAAATGTCTGCCACCGAAACCAGGGTAAATCCTGTTCAAAATAATCGATGCCGTCTTCCATATTAATAAAACGCCTGAAATCTTCTTCCTGCATCAGATTCAGGCCAACCGAATCATCGCTTAAAAATACGGACACCGCCGCTTCGCCCTCAGAATCTCCGCCGCTATACCAGACGTCCTTTGCATCCGAGGTATGACCGCAGGAAGTCGAAAAGAAATAGGTGGCTGTCAGCCCCTCCGGATTTTGGAGGACCTGCCCCCGCGTTTCAGATGCCGCCTGAATACTCTCCGCGCACTCTTCCTGGTTGTTATAAACCTGACTGGACACCGTATCGTCTAAATTCGCCGGATAATCCCGAAATGTCGTTCCCAACGCCCGCATACCAAAGGTTCGCGCACATACGGCCTGTACCTTCAGGGCTTCCTCTCCATAAGACACCGGCATTTCCCCCGGAATAACCCCGGCCACATAATCCTCCAGATTCACTTCATTGATAAGCAGCAGCGTATTCCCGCTATCCTCCAGATAAATGGAGCCGTGATAGGCCGGCGCCCCATAGCTTCGCTCCAAAGACAAAATCCGTATTCTTCCCCGTTCACTTTCAGCCTTAACTATCGCACTGCCTTCTCCGGCCTCGATAGTCACCTCGCTGCCCCCATCATACCTGTAAACACTGTCGCCCCGGGTCAGGATAAAAGCCTCGTCGGATGTCACCGTAGCTGAAGGCTGCTCATAGACATCCCCTGCGCCATGAAGCAATACCCGGATTGTCTCTTCGGCATAGTCCTGATAAATAATACCGCAGATTTCATTTCCCTGCAGCACAAATTCATAAACGGTTCCGTCGGCTGCCAAAGATTCCTTCGATAGAACCTGCGGCGACGGCGCCACCTGATAAATTGCCAAATGGCCGGAAGCCGGAACCTCTCCATAATTTTCAAGTGTGAAACTATTCTCTCCGATACCCGTCAACGCATCCTTAATACGTCTTGTCTTATAATCCACTTTGCTCAATTTGCCGTCAGTGAATGTCAAATCTCCCATATTGGGTTCCAGTTTTTGATTCAATTTCCCATCCAGCTTCATCTGACGCTCAAAGCCTTTGAAAAACACCCGGATTTCACTCTCTTCCCCCGATTCTATCCAGACATTTTCCAGACGGCATATTTCATCATTTTCTCCAATAATACATAAAATCTCGTCACCGGCCATATACACCCCAACAGACTTATCCATATATACATCCACGGCCAACCCGTCGGCCTGCTTCACGCCCTCCGTTGTCAGAACCTGCCAGGCTCCCAAACCGGATATATTGGACGGCGTTCCATGGATGGCCAGATTTTTTCTCTGAACCTTCGGATTTTCCGCCAAAAGCAATTGGTAAACTTCGCACCACTGTTTTTTGGGAACCATGCCGTCATCCTGACGGTATTTCATGGAAAATGACAGTAGTTCTTCGGACAAATGAAAGTATTCCATAATATGTCTCAAATCACCATAGGTAAATGTGTCTGCCGGATGAAAACCGCCGTCATCCTTCGGCGCCATCCATCCTTCGTTTAAGGCGACGGCCGCATAGGCACCGTACCATTCCTCCATGGATATATCCGCCGGCCAATCCGCGTCCCGCCCGGCGTTCCCCATTGCCTCACATTCCGAAGCATCATACCGCATCAACGCCAGCATACGGGCAATCTGGGCCCGGTTCATCATCTCATTGGCTGACCATTGCCGGTGAATATTCAGAAAATAAAACAGCAAAACCGTCAGGGCCACTGCAAAAATACCAATATGTAACAGGTACTTGCGCAAAAACAGCTCATCTCCTCTCACTCCATATAAAAAGAAAAAGACGGCCAACATACCGTCTTTTGTAAACATTTCATATATACCCAGAGTGCCGTTTCCTGCCTTTTGACGCCTAACCCGACGCCAAGTGGGTTACCTCATCAAGTTTTCTGTCTTCCACTGCAAACGGAGGCCTGACATATTCTTAATATATGGTATCCCGTACAAAATAATGTAGGTTCAAAACAGCAGGAGCATCGTACACCCCAGGCTATTTTCTTCATTTATTATATCCTATATACATTTAAAATTCAAGTATCAATCATACACATCATTTATATAACAAAAATTGTCATTGGCTTTCCTCCGTATGGACTTTTTTCTCGCTCCGTGATACTATTAGTATATGCAAATTTACATATAAGATGAGGTTTACAATGAAAAAACTTTCAAAACTTACCCAATCCATTACACATTTATTTACAATACTGTCCGGGGCTATTCTTTTTTTCATCTGTCCCCGTCTCATGCTGGACCATCAAAAAAAGTGGGCGCCATTTATGCACTGGGACTATGCCCACCGTGGTCTTCACGATAATCTGTGGGGCGTGCCGGAAAATTCGCTTCCTGCATTTCAGGCGGCGGTGGACAAGGGCTACGGCATTGAACTGGATGTCCATTTGACTGCGGATAACGAACTGGTTGTCCACCACGACGACACTCTCTACCGGATGTGTCATGTGGAGCGGGATATCAAGGATATGACCCTTAAAGAAATCCGTCAGTATACGCTGCTCGGAACCGCCGAAAAAATTCCGACACTTCAAGAGGTCCTTGAACTGGTTGACGGTAAAGTCCCGCTTCTGGTTGAATTGAAAACCGAGGCCCATACCTGCGACCGTTTATGCCGTATTTTTTCCAAAACCATGCGAAGCTATAATGGTAAATATATCCTGGAGTCCTTCAATCCACTGGCTCTTCGATGGTTTCGCAAAAATGAACCTCAGGTTTTACGCGGGCAGCTCTCCTGCAACTTTTTTAAAGAAAAACCCCACTGTGACCTCGTATTGTTTATGATTACTGTTTTAGGCTCTAACTTTCTGGCCCGACCGGATTTTATATCCTACAAATACACGGATTACAGAAATCCGATGGTCCGTATTAACTGCCGTCTGTTTCAGGCCCGTCTGGCTCTCTGGACAATTAATACAATGGATGCCTATGACGCCGTCCGGAACAATGCGGACATGATTATATTCGAAGGTATTGAACCGTAACCTAAAATGGGAATGTCATCAGACCATCAAGTTTTTATGAAGGCCGGATAACATTCCCGTTTCGTTTTTACTTATTCTTCAAACACCTGCAAATATCCTCTGTCTCCGTTACCGTGACACCGATATTCTTTAATTCCAAAAGCCCCTTCTCATACAGTCCGGACATGGCATCGGCCGCCAGGACAATACGAAAATCTCTCTCGCTGGCTTCATATATCGACGTCCTCGGACAATTTGGAAAATTACAGCCGGAAAAAATTAATGTATTTATTCCTTTTTCCCTGAGAAAATCCTCCAATCCGGTACGATAAAAAGCACCCCACCGCGATTTATACATAACCCAGTCATTCTCGCCAATCTGCTGAAAATCTCCGCGAATCAGAGCATCCCAGTCTAAAGGCGGTGCGTTATCCGGTTTTAAAGTTTCCGGAAATTCGGCCCCTTCCGAATAAGGAGCAAACAAAAGCGTCCCCTTTTGAACAAGCTCTCTTCGACATAAATCTACATTTGAGCCGTCCGCAAGATAAGCCCTGACCACATGAATCAACGGTATGCCGCCTTCACGCACGCCTTTGGTCAATTCCTCCAGTTTTGGAAAAATATCATAGCTTCCGGGAACCTCGAAAGGCGCTCCCGGTAAAATACAATCATTTTGAAAATCAATTATAATTAATGCACTATGCCTGTAATCCGGCGCCAGCAAATCCATAGTCTGTTCCCCCGACCTGTTTCCGCAGTCTATTTCATTCCAAGCCACTGTTTGACCGTAGCTTCCATAGCGTCCACGGCGCATACATTGTTATGACGTATCGGCGCCGTACGGATTTCCTTAACAGCTTCCGGTTCCGGTGTATTGGACAGTTTTACCAGTTCATCCACCAATTCAAACTCGCCAAGGGCATCATATTTTTCATCAATGGCTGTCATGACGCTGCGGGCAAACTTATATGGACTGGCTGTGGAGGCGATGACTGTCGGCTTTGTATCCTCTGTATCTGCCACATATTTTTTATAAACAGAAGCTGCAACCGCCGTATGCGTATCAATCACATAGCCCGTATTTTCATAAAGGTTCTTAATCGCTTCGGCCGTTTCTTTTTCGTCGGCATAATTGCCGTAGAAATCTGTCAGTCCCGCTTTCATTTCCTCTGTAATCGTGTATTCGCCCGCACCGGAAAGTGCCTGCATCATTGCCGAATTCTTTTCGGCGTCATTTCCCGCAATACGATAAATCAGACGTTCCAGATTGCTAGAAATCAGAATATCCATCGACGGAGAAGACGTCACAGTAAACTCACGCTTTTTATCATATGTACCTGTGGTAAAGAAATCAAACAATACTTTATTTGTATTGGACGCACAGATTAATTTATCTACCGGAAGGCCGATAAGCTTCGCATAATAAGCGGCCAGAATATTTCCGAAGTTTCCGGTCGGCACCGTAATATTTATCAAATCGCCGTTTTTAATCTGCTCGTTCTTTACGAGAGTCGCATAGGCATAGACATAATACACAACCTGAGGCACCAGACGGCCGATATTGATAGAATTTGCAGAAGAAAACTGAAAACCGGAGGCCGCCAGCTCTTTTGCCAGCTCCTGGTCATTAAACATCTTCTTCACACCGGTCTGAGCATCATCAAAGTTTCCTTCAATGCCTACAACAAATGTATTCTCACCCTTCTGGGTAACCATCTGTTTTTCCTGAACCGGACTTACACCATCCTTTGGATAGAATACGATAATCCGTGTTCCCGGAACATCGGCAAAGCCGGCCATAGCGGCCTTTCCCGTATCCCCGGATGTGGCTGTCAAAATAACGATTTCATTATCCACATGGTTTTTCTTTGCAGCCGTTGTCATTAAATGAGGCAGAATAGATAAAGCCATATCTTTAAAGGCAATCGTATTTCCATGGAAAAGCTCCAGGAAATAGGCGCCGTCAGCCTGTACCAACGGAGCGATGACTTCCGTATCAAATTTAGAATCATAGGCGTTTGCGATACAGTTTTTCAGTTCTTCTTCTGTAAAATCTGTCAAAAAGAGTTTCATCACCTCATAAGCTACTTCCTGATAGCTCATGGCTGCCAATTTTTCTACCGGTACTTCCAATTTTGGCAGGGATGTCGGTACAAATAAACCGCCGTCATCCGCAAGTCCTTTTAATATGGCCTGAGATGCGGTTACTGCTTCGCCATGCCCCCGTGTGCTGGTATATGTCAAATTCATCTTTCTTCCCTCTTTCTCTATCAAAAAAATATGCACTTTAGTATATCACAGTATTAATCGGGCTTCAAGCCTCTTTCGCCATCTGATTTTCATATTGAATGTACAATATTTTGAACAAAATCCACAAAACAGCAATCCCAATGACCGGAATCCACCATTGAATATCAAACAGATGGATATCCGACAAAAAATAAACGCCGCCGTAAGCCGCAACGATAATAATCGCAATCAGAACAATAAGTCCGGTCATCTGCTGATTTGTCATACGGTTCGTCTTCGTTTTTAATATTCCCGATACATAAAGATAAATGAGAACGGTTCCCAGAAGAATCGCCGCTGTCGCCGTCAAATATCCCAAATTTATCTCTACCGGATTTTTGAAAAAGTTTCCGCCGGCAATCATCGTATCGACCAGACGTACCAAATACATCAGCGCCAGCGCATATATAATCGTCACGCCCCTGGATAAAACAAGTTCCTTCGCTGAAGCGCGGCGCATATTTTCGCAAAGTTTATTACAATATTCCCGGTAATCGCCACCGGATAAGATGTCCAGATTTTTTCGTTTATTATAAGAACGCAGCGTATTTCGAATAATCGTTTTACGCACCTGTTCGATATCGTAATCGCATATTTTCTGGGTTTTCATATATCCGACCATGTCCGACAAAAGCTTTCTGTCGTTGACATTCAAACGTCTCTCTCGTTCTTTATTTTCCCTTTTCAGACTGTTTAAGAGATTTTCCATGTACCTTCTCTCCTTCAGTATACAAATGGCGGCCGAAAAACTCCGGCCGCCCCAGGTAAACCGGAAAAACTGCAGAGCATATGTTTTCCGGCTGCCGCATCAATTATTCAGTTGGCAATACAGCACCTTCATATGTGGTTTCGATGAAGGATTTGATTTCATCGCTCTTGAGAACTTCTACTAAAGCTTTAATTTCTTCTCTGTCTTCATCGCCTTCACGAACTGCGATAATGTTTGCGTAGGTCTGAGCGGCTTCAGAATCTGCCTCTTCTTTCGCTAACGCATCTTTTTCAACACTAAAGTTGGCCTGAAGTGCATAGTTTCCGTTTAATACAACAAAATCTGCGTCCTCTACTGCTCTTGCAATCTGAGCGGCTTCCATTTCGACAATTTTTACATTATATGGATTTTCAGCGATATCATTTGCTGTTGCATTTAAGCCAGCGTCTTCTTTTAATGTAATGATGCCGTTTGCTTCAAGAAGAAGTAAAGCTCTTGCTTCGTTTGTTGCGTCATTAGGAACAATAATTTCAGCGCCATCCGGAATGTTTGCTAAATCATTGGATTTTCCAGGATAGATTCCCAGCGGCTCATAATGAATAGCGCCTGCGGAAACAAGATTGGTTCCCTGTTCTTCATTAAAGTTTTCAAGATACGGTGTGTGCTGGAAATAGTTCGCATCCACATCCCCTGCATCAACAACTTTGTTTGGCTGAACATAATCTGTAAATTCAACAACTTCCAATTCGATGCCTTTTTCAGCCATTAATTCTTTGGCTGCATTTAAAATCTCAGCATGAGGTGTTGGTGTTGCGGCAATTGTTAATTTTGTTCCAGCTTCAGCAGCGCCTGTTTCTTCTCCTGTCTCTGCGGCTGTTTCTGCGGTTGTCTCCGCCTGTGTTTCTGCAGTTGTCTCTTTTGCAGAATTTCCGCATCCTGTGACTGCTGCTACGCAAAATGCTGCAGTCAGTACTAAAGCTAATCCTTTTTTCATTTTTATTCTTCCTTTCCTTTTTCTTCTACTCCCGTATTCTCTTATCTGTTTTCTTGGAAATCTTCATACCAATCACCTGGAAAATCTGCACCAGAATTACGAGCAGAATAACCGTCACGATAAGAATATCAAACTGGTAACGGTTATAGCCGTAACGAATGGCGATATCTCCCAAACCGCCGCCGCCAAGGGCTCCGGCCATGGCCGAATATCCAAGAATCGTTCCGACAACAATGGTACATCCCACAATCAATGATGTCTTTGCTTCCGGAATAAGGACTTTAAGGATAATCGTTTTCGTGGAGGCTCCCATACTCAAAGCCGCCTCGATGACTCCCGGGTCCACTTCCAGAAGTGAAGATTCAATCATTCGTGCCACATACGGCGCCGCAGCAATGACCAACGCCACGATTGTCGCTGTCGGTCCATAGCTCTTTCCCGCAATCAGCCGCATCAGCGGAGTGACCAGAATCATCAGAATTAAGAAAGGTACGGAACGTAATATATTTACAACCACGTCGGCAATCATATTGACCACCGGCATCGGGTGCAAACCATTTTTTCGGGTGACCACCAAAAGAATCGCAATCGGCAGTCCTAAAATATAAGAAAAAATTGTAGAAACCAGAACCATGTACAAGGTTCCCTGAACGCCTTCGGCTATCATCATCCAAATATCCGAACTAAATAACATAATCTTCCAACTCCTCTACCACAAGATTTTTTGAGCGAAGATAATAAATCGCCCGGTCGCCCTGAAGCCTGTCCTCAGGAAGCTGCAGAATCATATGTCCATAGGCTTTTCCATCAATATCCTTTGTATCGGCAAACATAATATTTACAGCAATCTTACATTCCATAATGAGATTGGAAATTACCGGCTCATAGGAGGACTTGCCATCGAATACGACACGAATACAGCGTTTCCCGAGGGCGGCCTGATTTCCTGCCGATTTCTGATAAATAATCCGCTTGGCCGTTCTGGACTCGGGCTGGGTAAAGACCTTTTCGACGGTACCCACCTCAGCAAGCCGGCCGTCATCGATAATCGCCACATGGCTGCAAATGCTTTCCACAACGGACATCTCATGGGTAATAATAACTATCGTAATGCCATACTGGCGGTTAATATCCTTCAATAATTTTAAAATGGACTGGGTTGTGGCCGGGTCCAACGCACTGGTTGCCTCATCACAGAGAATAATCTTCGGATTCGTCGCCAGAGCTCTCGCAATAGCCACACGCTGCTTCTGTCCGCCGGATAACTGGGCCGGATACATCAACGCCCGGTCTTTCAAATCAACAATGTCCAGTAATTCGTCAATCCTTGCATCGATATCCGCTTTTTTCATTCCGGCAATTTCCATGGAAAACGCAATATTTCCCCGGACATTCCGCTGCTGGAGCAAATTAAAATGCTGGAAAATCATCGCCACTTCCTGCCGGGTCTTTCGAAGCTCTTTATCGGATAAAGAAGCCAAATCTTTGCCGTCAATCTTTACCGTCCCGGAGGTCGGACGTTCCAGAAAGTTTATACACCGGATTAATGTACTCTTTCCCGCGCCGCTCATGCCGATGATTCCAAATATGTCCCCCTTTTGAATATCCAGATTAATATCCCTCAGGGCTTCAACGGTCTGGGTCTTTCCCCTGAAAGTTTTATCCAGATGCTCAATCTTAATCATTGGTTCCAATTCTATCATCCTTTACTTTTTTTAATATAAAAAATTGTAAAAAAAGTACTTCAACCAGGATTGTCAAAGTACTTTTGTAAGTCCTTAAATATTCTTCCTTCAAGCCGCCTTTATATAGTGGGACTGCCGCTGGTGAAGCAGCAGCATCACCGCCTCAAGCACCTGCCGGCACACCTCGACACTATGCCTGCAGTCGATGTCCTGACCATCAACCGCCATCTTAATATATTCCATATGACAATTTTTAATAAACTCGCATATCTCATCCACGGAAGACATAGTCATCCGAATCAACGGCTGATTTTCAATATTCTCCTGGCTGACATACTGACGCATGGCATGTTTGAGAACCTCTTCATAGCTGACATGAGCCCGCAGATTCCCCTTAAACTTATGATTATGCGGTAAGGTAAAATAATCGGCAATATAGTGAGTGACTACCCCCAAATCCTTACATCCGGACATGGAAAGCCCTTCACGGCCGTCATACTCTTCCACAACTTTTCGAAGTTTTTTCTCTAAAATGTCAAAAGTGGTATCCATTCTGTGTTTTCTGGTCAAAAACGTCGGAACCAAATCCGGCAAAAGGCTTCCAAACTGAAACATATAAGCATGGGCCATCAATGTTTCATCTCTAAACTCACTCAGCATATGATTTGCCAGTGAAATATGTGATTTCTTACGCATATTGCCTCCTCTTGACAAAAGCCGCGCCTACCGGTCCCTCCGGCAAGGCGTATTTAAAACAACTCCTATTGTACAATGATTTTTTAGGAATGACAAGTGGAAATCTTTGATTTCCTGTTATTTCTTGACAATCATAGCCATATAAGATAGAATCTTTATCAAATATACTAAATTTACAGGAGATGATTTTATTTTGGACCCCACAAGTGTGGCGCAACTAATCACGCTGATTATTCTCGTACTTTTATCAGCATTTTTCTCTTCGGCGGAAACCGCATTTACAACAGTAAACAAAATCCGTATCCGAACCTTTGAGGAGGAGGGCCGCCCGAAGGCCGCCTTAATCCGTAAGATTATTGAAGAACCTCAAAAAATGCTCAGTGCTATTTTGATTGGCAACAATATTGTAAACTTGTCCGCATCTTCGCTGACAACAACGATGGTTACCCGAATCATGCTGAACCTGGGTCTGGCGTCTAAAACGGCCACGGCCATCGGTATATCCACCGGCATACTTACCCTGGTCATCCTGGTCTTTGGTGAGATTACGCCAAAATCCATAGCTACCCATTCGGCCGAGCGCATTTGTTTCATCTATGTTCAGCCGATTTACTGGCTGACGGTTATTTTTACACCGTTGATTTTTATTGTCAACAAAGTATCTTTCGGTCTTATGCGGCTTCTCGGTATGCGTTTTACCGGTAAAGAACGGGTTATGACCGAAAACGAGCTTCTGACAATTATTGATGTCAGCCATGAGGAAGGCGTTCTTGAAAGCGAAGAAAAAGAAATGATTAACAACGTGGTTGATTTTGGCGACTCCCTTGCGAAGGATGTCATGGTTCCGCGAATCGATGTGGTTTCTGTTCCTGTGGAAATATCCTACGATGAACTGCGCCACGTCTTTAAGGAAGACATGTACAGCCGCCTCCCGGTTTATGAAGAAAGTAAGGACAATGTCATCGGTATTGTCACTCTGAAAGACTTTTTTAATTACGAGGGCAATAAAGAAGATTTCCAACTCTCCGTCCTGCTTCGTGAACCTTATTTTACTTATGAATATCAAAAAACCTCGGACCTGCTCATCCAGATGCGTGAAAATTCGATTAACATTTCCATCGTTTTGGACGAATACGGTTCTACGGCCGGTATCATCACTCTGGAAGACCTTCTCGAAGAAATCGTTGGTGAAATTCGCGACGAATACGATGACGATGAAGTAGATGCTATCCAGAAGCTCAGTACAGGCGAATATCTCGTTGACGGCTCTACCCGTCTGGACGATATCAATGAAACCTTTGGCTGCCGCATTGAATCCGATGATTACGATTCTATCGCCGGTCATATGATTAATGTCCTGGAGCATATTCCGACCGAAGGTGAAGAAATTACCGAAGACTATATCCGATTTGTCATTGAAAAAATGGATAAAAACCGAATCGATACCATCCATGTTTATCTGACCGAACCGGAACATAAATAATAAAAAATATCCACTTGCGGGTGGATATTTTTTATTACAATATTATGATTCTATATCTTATATTTACATTAATGAACGATAAAGTTCAGCGATTTCGGCAACGCTTGTCTCTCTTGGATTACCTGGTCTGCAGGCATCGTCAAAAGCAGACTGAGCCAGGAAATCCACATCCTCCGGCTTTACAATTTCTTTTAAATCTGCCGGAATACCAACATCCTGAGAAAGCTTTCTTACCGCATCAATGGCCGCTTTCCGGTACTCTTCCTGCGTCATATTTTCTGTTCCTTCGACGCCCATAGCCTGTGCAATATATTTGTACTTATCTCCAGTGGCCGGAGCATTGTACTCCATAACTGTAGGAAGAATAATGGCATTAGCCACACCATGCGGTGTATCATAAAGGGCCCCCAGAGGATGTGCCATAGAATGAACAATGCCAAGTCCCACATTTGAAAAGCCCATACCGGCAATATACTGTCCAAGAGCCATACCCTCCCGTCCGTCCGGTGTATTATCGACGGCGCCGCGTAAAGTTCTGGCAATCACTTCGATGGCTTTCAAATGAAACATATCGGAAAGTTCCCATGCACCGGCTGTAATATAGCCTTCTATTGCATGTGTCAGTGCATCCATACCCGTAGCGGCCGTCAAACCCTTTGGCATAGAGGACATCATATCCGGGTCAACAACTGCAACCACCGGAATGTCATGGACATCGACGCATACCATCTTACGGTGCTTTTCTTCGTCTGTAATAACATAGTTAATCGTTACCTCAGCGGCTGTACCTGCCGTAGTTGGGACGGCAATAATCGGCACAGCCTTGTTCTTTGTTTCAGCTACGCCTTC
This sequence comes from uncultured Lachnospiraceae bacterium, assembly GCA_902489645.1. Classification (GTDB taxonomy): domain Bacteria; phylum Bacillota; class Clostridia; order Lachnospirales; family Lachnospiraceae; genus Frisingicoccus. The sequence goes on from CABUAW010000012.1 coordinate 46,176, forward strand.
CAGACTAACCACATCGCCGAATTCCGGATTGGTGATGATAATACCGATGGCTTTTGCCGTATCCATAGAAGAACCTCCGCCAATAGCAACGATACAGTCTGCGCCGGACGCTTTAAAGGCCTCCACTCCCGTTTTTACATTAGCAACGGAAGGATTTGCTTTAATCTCCGAATAAATTTCGTAATCAATCCCTGCGGCATCAAGAACATCGGTCACCTTTTTCGTCACGTTGAATTTAATTAAGTCCGGGTCAGAACATACAAATGCCTTTTTGAAGCCCCGTCCCTTAATTTCATCAGGAATACTCTGAATGGCTCCCGCGCCGTGATAAGATGTCTCATTAAGTACAAATCTGTTTACCATTTTAAACTACCTCCACTATATAATTTTTCGCAACCTTTGTGTTTGTTAAAATTATAACGCTTAGTTTAAAATAAGTCAACGGAATTCTATTTAAAGTATTCCACGCCGGATTCAAAGAGATGCTGATTCTGATTTCCCGTAATGTTCATCGCCACATGGTCACCGATACGCTCGGAGTGGGCCATCTTACCGAGAACACGGCCGTCCGGACTGGTAATACCTTCAATCGCATAATAAGAGCCGTTTGGATTAAAGTCTTCATCCATCGTCGGCTGTCCATTGACATCGACATACTGGGTTGCCACACAGCCTGTCTCAAAAAGTTTCTTAATCCATGCTTCGCTGGCAACGAAACGTCCTTCGCCATGGGACGCCGGAATAGCAAATACATCGCCCGGCGTAACTTTCTGAAGCCATGGGGACTTATTGGTTACCACTTTTGTATAAACCATCTTGGAAATATGACGTCCGATATGGTTGGTTGTCAATGTCGGTGAATCCTCCTTCTGCGGTGTGATTTCACCATATGGTACAAGTCCAAGCTTAATAAGCGCCTGGAAACCATTACAGATACCAAGGGCCAAACCGTCTCTCTGGTTCAGAAGCTGGTTGACCGCTTCTTTAATCCGTTCATTACGGAAGACGGAAGCGATGAACTTGGCAGAACCATCCGGTTCGTCACCGGCGCTGAAACCGCCAGGGAACATTAAAATCTGAGCTTCATTGATGGCTTTTACATATTCTTCAACCGAATCACGAATCATACCTTCATTCAGGTTGCGAAATACCGTCATCTTCACGTCCGCTCCGGCCTTTTCAAAGGCTTTCATCGTATCATATTCGCAGTTTGTTCCCGGGAATACCGGAATAAATACCTTTGGTCTTGCCACTTTATGTTTGCAGATATAAATATCCTTTGTTTCATATAAGCCCGTATCAATCGTCTTTTCTTCCACGCCGGATTTTGTCGGGAATACGGATTCCAGAGGTTTTGTCCATGCGTCAATAGCCTCATTCATCGTTACCTTCATATCTTTATAGACAAATTCCGGTGCTTCGGTCACTGTACCGCAGAGAACATATTCTGCCGTCATCTTATCTAAATCCTCCGGCGCTACTTCGGCGACAATCTCGCCATAGTACGGTTTGAACAGCTCGGCCGCCTCCAGACCGCCCTCAAGGGTTACGCCCAGTTTATTGCCGAAGGCCATTTTGCTGACTGCTTCGGCCAGGCCGCCGAATCCGACAGTATAGGTTGCTTTCAGAATACCGTCATTGACCAGCTTCGTAATCTTGCCATAGGTATCCGTCACCCGTTCATAAACCGGCAGGTCATATTCATCCTTTGCAATCTTAAATACAACCAGTTTATCGCCAGGATTCTTTAATTCGGAAGTAACAATATCCTGCTGTTTTGCCACATCAACCGCAAAGGAAACCAATGTCGGCGGTACGTGCATTTCATTGAAGGAGCCGGACATGGAATCCTTACCGCCAATTGCCGGAAGTTTGAAGCCAATCTGGGCTTCATAAGCGCCAAGAAGTGCCGATAACGGTTCGCCCCAGCATTTCGGGTCTTCGGTCATTCTGCGGAAATATTCCTGGAAGGTCAGACGAATCTTTGTCATATCACCGCCGGCCGCAACGATTCTTGCAACAGACTGGACAACGGCATAAACGGCGCCGTGATATGGGCTCCAACTGGACAGATACGGGTCAAAGCCATAGCTCATCATCGTTACTGTATCTGTCTTTCCTTTCAGGACTGGCAGTTTGGCAATCATGGACTGGGTCGGTGTCAGCTGGTATTTTCCGCCGTAAGGCATATATACGGAAGATGCGCCGATGGAGCTGTCAAACATTTCCACAAGCCCTTTCTGGGAGCATACATTTAAATCGGAAAGATTTGAAAGCCAGGCCTGTTTCAAATCGGAGACATCTTTTTCTTTTTTGAAATAATTTTCTACCGGGTCCGGTACGCAAACATAAGCGTCATTTTCCTGATGTGCGCCGTTGGTATCCAGGAAAGCTCTGGAAATATCAACGATGACCTTATCTCTCCAGTACATGACAAGACGAGGTTCCTGCGTAACCTCGGCCACGCAGGTGGCTTCCAGGTTTTCCTCGGCGGCACATTTCATAAATGTATCCACATCTTTCGGGTCGATAACAACGGCCATACGTTCCTGGGATTCGGAGATAGCCAGCTCCGTTCCATCCAGACCAGCGTATTTTTTAGGCACCTTGTCAAGCTGGATATGAAGTCCCGCAGCCAATTCACCGATAGCTACGGATACACCGCCGGCGCCAAAGTCGTTACATTTTTTAATCAGACGGCTGACTTTCGGATTGCGGAAAAGACGCTGTAATTTACGTTCTGTCGGCGCATTACCTTTCTGAACCTCCGCGCCGCAGGTATCAATGGATTCTACGGTATGGGCTTTGGAAGAACCGGTTGCACCGCCGCAGCCGTCACGCCCGGTACGTCCGCCCAGAAGGATGATAATATCGCCCGGGTCGGATGTGGCGCGGGTCACATTGCTTCTCGGAGCCGCCGCCATAACCGCACCGATTTCCATACGTTTTGCCGCATAATTCGGATGATAAATTTCATTGACAAGACCTGTCGCCAGACCAATCTGATTTCCATAGGAGCTATAGCCATGAGCGGCCTCTGTGACAAGCTTTCTCTGAGGCAGCTTGCCTTTCATCGTCTCTTTCAGTGAAACTGTCGGGTCGCTGGCTCCGGTAACGCGCATCGCCTGGTATACATACGTACGTCCCGATAACGGGTCGCGGATAGCGCCGCCAAGACAGGTCGCCGCACCACCAAACGGTTCGATTTCTGTCGGATGATTGTGCGTCTCATTTTTAAAGTTAATGAGCCATTCTTCGGTCTCCCCGTCGATTTCCACCGGAACAATAATACTGCAGGCGTTAATTTCGTCGGTTTCTTCCTGGTCTGTCAGCTTGCCGTCTTTTTTAAGTTTACGCATCGCCATCAGAGCCACATCCATCAGGCACACAAATTTATCTTTGCGTCCGGCAAATACCTCGGCCCGATGTTCCATATACATATCGTAAGTATCTTTCATCGGTTTCTGGTAATAACCTTCCTCAAAGCCGATATTTTTAAGCTCTGTCTGGAATGTTGTGTGACGGCAATGGTCGGACCAGTAGGTGTCAAGTACGCGAATTTCCGTCACTGTCGGGTTCCGTTTTTCTTCACCCGCATAATATTCCTGAATAAATTTAAAATCATTAAAAGTCATTGCAAGGCCAAGGGAATCATAAAGACTGCGCAGTTGTTCCTCCGGCATCGTCATGAAATCATCAAACACAGCCACATCGGCCGGTTCTTCAAACTTTGTCATCAGAGTTTCCGGCTTCGCCTCTCCCGTTTCTCTGGAATCCACCGGATTAATACAGAAGGCTTTAATCCGTTCCAGTTCATCTTCGGACACAGCCCCCTTTAACAAATAGGTGGTCGCGGAACGAATCACCGGTTCCTCGGTCTCATTTAAAAGCTTCACGCACTGTTCTGCGGAATCCGCTCTCTGGTCGAACTGTCCCGGAAGATATTCTACAGAGAAAACACTTTCATCCGCTTCTTTCGGAAGTTCCTCCTCATACAACACGTCCACCGGCGGCTCCGAAAAGACAATGGCTTTTGCATTCTCGTAGGTTTTATCTGTAATATTTTCAATGTCATAACGAATCAGCACCCGGACGCCAGTGACAGACTGGATATTCAGGTAACTGTGGATATCATCCAGCAAATCCTTGGCAGCTACGGCATACTCCGGTTTCTTTTCAACATAAATACGTTTTACCTGGGTCATCTTGTACCTCCATTTTTACTCACTTCGTTTTACATAGTTCTCGCATATTACACAGTATACCATGTCGTAATACATAATTAAAGTTAATATATTTAATTAGATTCATTAGTTTATCTAATCTGGCATTATTATTTTTTTTCGAACTGGCCGTTTTCACAAGGTCACCTTTCCTGTATAATACGTTGAAAAATAAAAGTTCAAAGACAGAGGAGTTCACATTATGGAAAAATCAATCACAAAAACAAAATCCATGGTCTTTGCCGCATTATTCGCCGCACTGGCCTGCGTTGCTACAATGAGTCTTCATATTCCAACACCGGGAACCGGCGGCTATATTCATCCGGGAGATGCGGTGGTCGTCTTATCCGGTATTCTTCTCGGACCGGTTTACGGTGGTCTGGCGGCCGGACTTGGCTCCGCATTGGCCGACCTTCTGGCCGGATATATGGTCTATGTACCGATTACCTTTATCGTAAAAGCGGTCATCGCCGTTGTCTGCTATTTTGTTTATCACAAGCTGCTCGGCAGGCTGAATCATGTTATTGTCAAAGGAATCATCACCGGGTGCTTTTCCACAGTTATCGTTGCCGCCGGATATTGTTTTTTTGAATACTTCATGTACGGCAGCGGTGCCTTTGCCAGCGTCCCGGCCAATCTCATTCAGGGCCTTTCCGGTCTGATTATTTCGACTATCCTTTTACCGATACTGAAACAGATTCCTGATTTCCGCTCTGTGATTTAATATGGAACATAAAAATCCCCTGCACCTTAAAAACGTTTCAGGCGTTTAATAAGGCGCAGAGGATTTTTTTAATTGTACATTTTTTTGATGATTTTAAATACCGCCGTATTCTCCATGACAAGAGGTTCATTATGGGCAAAGAATATGACACCGTCCGTCGGCGATATAATCTGCATTTTGACATAGCCCTCATAGGGGTCAATGATTTCGGCAATCACTTCGCCAAAACGGACATCGTCGCCTTCATGTTTTAACCGCCGGAAGATTCCGGCTTCCTTTGTTTTCACCGGCATCAAATCCTTTTCATAGATAACGCTGGCAATATAACCGCTGTGACCATGATATTTGATAATGCCCATACGGCTTAAAAACCGCATGACAGAGGCCACGGCTTGCTTGGCTGACGCCTCGTCAATCCGGTCCGTTGCCGAAGTATAGACCGAAAAGGCGCTTGTCTCCCAAATCTGCCAGTTATAATTCAACGTGGTCGTATCATAGGGTTTCGGAGAGCGAATGACCACATAAGGCAGGCCAAAAAGATTCGCCAGACTCGGATTCTGATATCCGGTGTCCATCATTCGGACATGGGGTATAAAATCTCCCTGCATATAGAAACTTGGAAACTGAATACCGTAACTGTAGCCCTTAATATTCTCAAAAAGTCCGGCGGCAATCCGCTGGGTCGTTTCCCCGAGATTGTATCCCGGAAACATACGGTTGATATCTGTTTTATCCAAAGCCCAAAAGCGGCTGCCAATATTTAAGGATGCGCTGTTGACCGAGGGAACAACCAGAATCTCCTTATTGCGGACGATATGCCCCCGGCGTTCAAGCTCCGTCAATGTTTTTATAATCTGTGAACATACATAGAGCTGCTGAACCTCATTTCCCCGGAGAGCGCCGACAATACACGCCGCCTTTTCGCCCTTCCCGAAACGATACCCCTGAATCCGCAAATCATCCCTGTATGGGGATTTTAAATGAAATAATGTTTCTTTCTGCATCAGTCCACACCTCCAAGAATTCGTGCCAGCAGTGAGCCTTCATAAACAATCGGATATTCACGAAGCGTAAACACCAGACCGTCCACAGGAGAATCCACACTGTGAATGACCTCTCCGGTCACCGGGCTGATAATATCTCCAATATGTTCTCCGACCTTAACTTTATTCGAATGATTTACACACGGAACAAAAACGCCGGAGGCCGCCGCATTTAAAAAAGAAACTTTTCCGTCGGTGGAAACAATG